>JAJYSF010000076.1 GCA_021793715.1 Actinomycetes bacterium | reverse complement strand
TTCCGACGGGCGATGAGGCGGATCCGAGTGCACAGCACACCACGTTCGCGCTCGCTCTCGAACCGTTCTACTCCGCGGTCGGCGTCGAGGTGCCGCAGCGCCCGGATCGCTACCTCCCGCCGCTCGGCGAACAGGTCGACGCCATCCTCGAGGCCCGTCCCGCGGTCCTCAGCGTCGTCTACGGGGTTCCGTCTGCCGAGCTCGTGAGCTCGGCGCACGAACGAGGGATCCGCGTGGTCGGCACCGCGACGACGGTCGCCGAGGCCGTCGCGCTGGACGAGGCGGGCGTCGACGCGATCATCGCCTCGGGTGTCGAGGCCGCGGGGCACCGCGTCTCCTTCCTGCGGGCCGCCGAGGACTCCCTCGTGGGCACCTTCTCGCTCGTGCCGCAGGTCGTCGACGCCGTGCGCGCGCCGGTCATCGCGGCCGGAGGTATCGCCGACCGTCGCGGCGTCGCGGCAGCGTTCGCGTTGGGTGCCACCGGAGTGCAGGTCGGGACGGCCTTCCTCGCGACGCGAGAATCGGCGGCGAACGACGCGCATCGCGACGCGATCCGACGCACCGCCGCCGACGAGACGGTGCTGACCCGCGCAATGAGCGGTCGCCTCTCGCGGGGCGTGCGCAACCGCGCCGTCCGGGCGATCGAAGCCGGCGGCCTCACCGCGCCGTTCCCGGCGCAGAATTGGCTCACCGGTCGCTTTCGTGCTCCCGCGGGCGAACAGGGTCTCGGCGAGCTGCAGTCGCTGTGGGTCGGCCAGTCGGCGCCGCTCGCCGTCCGCGACCGCGCCGAGGAGGTCTTCGCGGAACTCGCGGCCGGCCTCCCCTCCTCACCCGCACGATAACCTCGACGCATGGCACTCAAGGGCGAATACTTGCCGAGCACCGCGGAGTGGGCTCGCACACAGGCAGAGACGTACGAAGCAACCAGTGGCGCGGAGGCCGGCGAGCTGCGCGGCGCCCCGATCATCGTGCTGACGACGGTCGGCGCGAAGACCGGAGGGCTGCGCAAGACCGCACTCATGCGCGTCGAGCACGAGGGCCGCTACGCCGTCGTGGCCTCGAAGGGCGGCGCCCCAAAGCCGCCCCAGTGGTACTGGAACATCGTGCGCAACCCGCGCGTCGAACTGCAGGACGGCGCCGACAAGCGCGAGTATGTCGCACGCGAACTCGAGGGCGACGAGTACGACGCATGGTGGGCTCGTGCAGCGGCCGTGTGGCCCGACTACGACGAGTACAAGGCGAAGACCGATCGCCGAATCGCCATGTTCGTTCTCGAACCCGCGGCGTGACGTCACCGTCGGTGCGCGGCACCACATAATCTGGGGGAATGACCCTTTACGCCGCCGCTGACGGCTCTGCGCTCGGCAATCCCGGGCCGATGGGCTGGGCCTGGTACATCGACGACGACCGCTGGGCTGCCGGAGGCGCACCACACGGCACGAACAACATCGGCGAGTTGACGGCGGTGCTGGAACTGCTTCGAGCGACCGCGCACACCGGCGAGGATCTCGTCGTCGAGTGCGACAGCCGTTACGTCATCGACGCCATCACCAAGTGGATCGCGGGATGGAAGCGCAGGGGCTGGAAGAAGGCCGACGGCAAGCCCGTGCTGAACCGCGAGCTCATGGAGGCGCTCGACAGTGAGATGCAGGGGCGCCAGGTAAGCTTCGAATGGGTGAAGGGCCACACCGGGCACCCCCTCAACGAGGCGGCCGACGTCCGCGCCAACGGCGCGGCACGCGCATTCCAGCGCGGCGATGCTCTGGATCACGGTCCCGGCTTCCCCGGGACGACCGCCTCAGCCCCGCCCGCACACCGCGCATCCGTCGACGAGACGCGGCCCGACGCGCTCGACGGCACGCTGTTCGGCCCGCTCGACGACGACGCCTTCACCGAGATCCGCGTCGTGCTCTCGACCGATGAGCACGCGCGCCTCCGCGGCCGCGCGAACGCCGCGGGAGTCAGTCCTGAACAGTTCCTTCGCGGACTGATCTGAGCGCGTCGGCCGCCCGAACGAGCGCGAGGTGGCTGAACGCCTGCGGGAAGTTCCCCATCTGGTGCTCCGCCCCTGTGTCGTATTCCTCCGCCAGCAGGCCGAGATCGTTCGCGAACCCGGTAAGCCGGTCCATGAGCTCGACCGCTTCGTCACGCCGACCCGAGTGAGCGTACTGCTCCACGAGCCAGAAGCTGCAGGCGAGGAACGGGTGCTCATCGCCGGGGAGTCCGTCGGTGCCGACCGTGCGATACCGAAGGAGGAGACCGTCTTGCATGAGGTCGCGCTCGATCTGAGCGACCGTCGCGACCATCCGGGGGTCGTCGTATCCGACGAACCCCGTCTGCGGGATCTGCAGCAGCGACGCGTCGACCTCGGTCGTGTCGTAGGTCTGGGTGAATCCCCCCGTCTCAGCGTTCACGCCCCGCGCGAAGATCTCCTCACGCAAGTCGTCGCGAAGGCGCGCCCACGTGTCCCGCGGACCGTCGAGCCCGTACTCGTCGACCGCCCGCACGCCGCGATCCATGGCTGCCCACATCATCACGCGCGAGTGCGTGAAATGGTGGGGGTCGCCGCGCATCTCCCACAGGCCCTGATCCTTGCGGTCGGCGTGCTCGACGACGTAGGCGAGCATCGCGCGCTGGAGGGGCCACGAGAAGTCGTCCTCCGCGATCCCTGCGGCGCGCAGCTGGGCCAGGGCGATCATCACCTCACCGACGACATCGGCCTGAAACTGTGTCACCGCGCCGTTCCCGATCCGCACCGGGCGGGAGTCAAGATATCCCGGTAGGTGATCGAGGACGCGCTCGGGAAGCGACCTCTCCCCCGCGATGCCGTACATGATCTGCAGGTCCTCGGGATCCCCCGCTACCGCGCGCAGAAGCCACTGCCGCCAGCGAAGCGGCGTCTGGGTACGTCCGTGGAAAAGGAACGCCTCGAGGGTGAGCGCCGAATCGCGCAGCCAGCAGAAGCGGTAGTCCCAATTGCGCACGCCGCCCGGATCCTCGGGAAGCGATGTTGTCGGCGCTGCCACGATCCCACCCGTGTCGGCGTCGGTCAGCGCGCGCAGCACGAGCAGCGAGCGATGCACGGACGGCCCCCATGGGCCATCCGCGGTGATCTCGGCGTTCCACTCGTCCCAGACACGACGCGTTTCGTCGAGCACGGTGCGCACGTCGAGCGGCTCGGGCGCCTCCAGGTGCGAGGGCGTGCGCGACAGGTCCCACGTCGCCGTCTCTCCGGCTGCGAGATCGTGCTGACCGACGTGGCGCCGCCCGTCGGGGCTCAGCTCGGGCCCCACGAGGTCGTAGCGGTCGGGGCCAGCGATCGCGGTGAGTCGCTCGCCGCGCCGGCGCACCCACGGCAGCACGGATCCGTATGCCGGGCGCAGGCGCAGGTCCGAGAGCACGGTGACGTGGCCCGACACACAGCGCACCTCCCGGATGACGTCCGCGCGATCCCCTCCGGAGGGCATGAGATCGACGGTCTCAGCCTCCCCGGTTGCCGAGCGCCATCGCGTGCGGAGGATGAACGTGCCGTCCTCGTATTCGCGTGAGACGACGTCCCCGCCGTCGATGGCGATCCGCCACCGGCCGTTGTCGGGCGTTCCGAGCAGCGCCGCGAACACCGCGGGCGAGTCGAACCGCGGAAGGCACAGCCAGTCGATGCTGCCGTCGCGCGAGACGAGCGCGGCGGAGTGCTGATCAGCCAACAGTGCGTAGTCCTCGATCGGTGTGGTCACGCTTCCAGGCTGACACACCCGCTGCCTCGATAGGGTGGAATCATGAACGCGGACGAGTTCGAGGCGCTGGTGGTCGAGGAACTCGACCAACTGCCGGACGACATGGTCGAGGGGCTCGACAACGTCGTCTTCGTGGTTGAGGACCGCCCGGAAGACGGCTCGCTCGACCTGCTCGGACTGTACGACGGCCTGTCGCTCACCGAACGCGACCGCTACGGCATGGGCGAGCTCCCGGACCGCATCGTCGTCTACCGGGAACCGCACCTCGAGCGGTGCGAGACACTCGACGACCTGCGCGACGAGGTGCACACGACTCTCGTGCACGAGATCGCCCACTTCTACGGCATCGACGACGACCGACTGCATGAGCTGGGGTGGGCCTGATGACGACGGCCTGGCCCGACGCCGACGTCTCACGTGAGCAGGCTCCGGCCGCGACCTCGCCGTGGCAGACGATCGTGTGGGACGACCCCGTGAACCTCATGAGCTACGTGGTTCGCGTGTTCCGGGACTACTTCGGCTACGACACCGACCGCGCCACCGCGCTGATGCTGCGGGTGCATCACGACGGCCATGCCGTGGTGGCCGAAGGCGCGCGGGAGCAGATGGAGCTGCACGCGCAGGCCATGCACGACTACGGCCTCTGGGCCACCGTTCGAAAGGCGGCCGAGTGAGCGACGACCTCGTGATCCTCACCCTCACCCGGATCGAGGCCAGTCACCTGACCGACCTGGTGGGGCAGTTCCAGCAGCTGCTCTCCGAGGAGGATCCCTCGGACGACCCGGCGATGGCGCGTCTCACTCCGGACATCTACCCGGATGACGAGGAGGCTTCCAACGATCTCCACGAGGTGACGCGAAGCGAGCTGCTCGGGCGGCGCGCGCTTGACGCCGCCACCGTGCGGGCCGACCTCGACCGCATCGAAGAGGGCTCGGTCGGCGATGCGCTCTCCCCCGTCGACGTGTCGATCGCGGGCTCCCACTTGGATCCGTGGCTGCGCACGCTCGCCGCGCTGCGCCTCGTACTGGCGGGCCGACTCGGCATCTCGGACGACACCGAGGCGTCCGACGACGACCCGGCCTACGCGCTCTACGAGTGGCTCGGATTCCGCCTCGAGGGGCTCGTGCAGGTCGCCGAGCAGCGCGACGCGCCGTAACCTCAGCAGACCTCGGCGACGATGTCGGCGAGGCCGGCCGGGTCGTGTGCCGTCATGTGGATCCGCTCCTGCTCGGCCCACATCTCCCAGTGAGACCGGAACCCCTCGCCGTCGCGTGCGATCGCGGCGGCGTAGCGCCGGTCGGCGTCGCCGTCGAACCACATCGACGCGGTCGCGTCACGCGCAGATGATGCGGTCAGCGCGCCACAGCCCTCGACGACAAGCGGCCGGGTGGGATCCACCGTGCGTTCGTGCGACCATTCGTGCCGTTCCCAGTCCCACCGGCGATACCGGGCGAGGATCCCGTCACGATGATCGCGCGCGATTCCGCCGGCGATCTCCGTCGCTGCGGCAAGTCCCGACCAGCCCGGGTAGAACTCATCGAGGGAGACGACGCGGGCGCCGAGCGCGTCAGCGATGCGGTGCGCGATCGTCGTCTTGCCCGCGCCGCTGCGGCCGTCGATGAGGATCCGCGGACGATCGGCCCGCGCGACGGCGTCGAGGACGCGACGGATCGCGTCGTCGACGACGAGCGGTCGAAACGTCAGCGGCGCTTCTTCTTGAGGCACTTGATGACGTAGCCGAGCGAGCGGCCGGCGACGCACACGAACGGCGTCAGCACAGCCAGGAGCGTGACCATGTTCGGCACGAACCGGAACTCGCTCCCGCGGCGGACATAGGCACCCACGGGAACCGAGACGCCACCACCGCCACCGCCCGTGTTCGTGTCGTCCTCGCCCGAGGCGCCGCCGAAGCCGTACCAGGTCGCCGCCACGGGCAGCACCTTCACCCCGTCGAGGTCCTGCTGTTCGCCATAAGCCGCGGTGACGCCGAAGTTGCTGCTGAGCTTGCCGAGTTCAATCGCGATGTTGGGCATGCAGACAGCGTAACCCAGCGCCGCCCGCGCCCGTCATCCGTTCTCGGGGGGCCGATCGGCCGTCGGGCGCTCCGGGGCACGCGAGAGGAAGGCCGCGCGGGTGATCGATCCGGTGCCGAATCGCTCCGACAGGCGATCGAGCGCGCCCTC
>JAJYSF010000075.1 GCA_021793715.1 Actinomycetes bacterium | reverse complement strand
CCGAGGCTTCCGGCCACCGCGACGAGGCTCGTGACCGCCAGTATCGCGAGGCTGACCGACGTCGTGTGCGGGGCCGACCATCGGGCGATAAGTGGCGCGATGGCGACACCGACGGCCAGCGCGGCGACGCCGCCCAGCCCCCGCAGCGTGCCCATCAGCGACGCGCTCTGTTCGGCCGTCTCGGCGATGGCGACGAGGAAGGTCGAATAGACGGTGAACGGGAACAGCCCGACGACGGCGGCGAGAAGCACCGGCCACAGGGCGCGAACGATCGCCGCGTCCGGCACGTGCGGAGCGTCTCGTCCCGAGAGCGACGAAGTCATCGGCGCCCTCAGCGGGTTTGCGCGTAGCCGCGGAGGTACTCGGCGAACCCCTCCAGACCATCGATGTTGCGAGGGCTGGAGATCGCTTCGTTGTAGTCGAGAACGTAGAAGTTGTCGTTGACGACGGCGTCGAGCTGCGAGGTGGCGGGATTGTCCTTCAGGAAGTCGATCTTCTCCTGGGCGGGTTGGTCCTGGTACTCAAGGATGATGATCACCTCGGGTTCGGCCTCGACGACGGCCTCCCAGCTGGCCTCGGTCCAGCGTGCGTCGACGTCGCCGAAGATGTTGACGCCGCCGGCAAAGCGGATGATGTCGTTCGGCGGCACCTGCTTGGCCGCGGTGAACGGCTTGTCGGTGCCGAAGTCGTAAAGGAACACCGTGATGGGTCCACCGTCAGGAACACGCTCCTCGACCGCCCGAACGCGTTCTTTGTACTCGGCGATCAGCTCGTCGGAGCGGCTCTCCACGCCGAAGATCTGGCCGAGGCGCTCCAGGTCGGCGTAGAGACCGTCGAATGGGGTGTGCTGCTCGGGGAATCCGGGATAATTGAAGCACGACTCGGCGTGCATGAAGCTCTGGATGCCGAGGGTATCGAGGATCTCCGGCGTGATGCCGCGGGAGTCGGAGAACCCCGAGTTCCAGCCCGCCACGACGAAGTCGGCATTCGCGTCGACGACGAGTTCGCGGTTGAGGAGGTCGTCGGAGAGGAACTCGACCTCCTCGTATTCCTTGGCCCACGGCGACTCGCTCACGGGCGGGTTGGCCGGTGGGAGGACGTACCCGAGCACGTGATCCGTCAGCCCGAGCGCGAACATATTGTCCGCGCTGCCTCCCTCGTAAACCACGGCGCGTTGCGGGGTCGTGTACTCCACGGGCTTGCCGCACCGATTCACCGTCACCGTCTCGCCCGTGGCATCACCGGTGCCTGCGGTGTCGACCTGCGCCCCGCATCCGGCGGCGAAGAGCGCTCCGGCGGCCGCCGCGGCCGCTACCCTGGTGCGTCGGCGCATCTGAGTCGTCATCATGGGGTGTTCCTTTCGTAAATGGCGTTCGCAGGCGTTGGCGGCACGTCATCGCCCGCGAGGGCGAAGAGCAGCTGGGGATCGCCGGTGATCGGGTGGGCGACGACCGAGACGGGAATGCCGAACACGTCAGCGACCAGATCCTCCGTGAGCACATCCCCTGGCGCGCCGCTCGCCACGAGGCGGCCCTTCGAGAGCATGCCGATCCGATCGCACGCGGCCGCCGCGAGATTCAGGTCGTGCAGCACGACGACCACCGTGAGCCCGCATGCACGCAGGTAGCCCAAAAGCCTCACCTGGTGCCGCAGATCGAGGTGGTTCGTTGGCTCGTCCAGCAGCAGAACCTTCGGTTCCTGGGCGAGCGCCCGCGCGACGAGCACGCGCTGCCGCTCGCCGCCGGAGAGATCCATGATCCCGCGTCCCGCGAGCGGGAGAACATCCATCCGCTTCATTGCACGCGCGCAGAGCGCGCGCTCTGCGTCCGTGAGCGCTTCATTCCCACGCTTGTGCGGTGTGCGCCCGAATGCAACGACCTCCTCGACGGTGAAGTCGAAGTCGGCGCCGCCCTCCTGCGTGAGCGCCGCGACGCGGCGGGCGCTCTCGCGCAAGGGGAGCTTCCACACGTCATCGCCGCCGATCCGGACGACACCGCCCGAGGGCCGCAATGCCCGGTACACGCAGCGCAGCGCGCTGGACTTCCCCGAGCCGTTGGGGCCGACGAGTCCGACGACCTCGCCGTCGTGCGCCGTCAGGTGCAAGCGATCGACGAGATCCTGTCCCCCGATCGTGACCGTCAGGTCGTCAATCTGCAGGTCCATCATCTGCCTCCGAATACGTAGCCCTTGCGCCGCATCAGGTAGATGAACAGCGGGACGCCGATGATTGCGGTGAGGACGCCGAGGGGGAGCTCGCGAGGCGCGACAATCGTGCGGGCGAGGAGGTCGACCCACACCATCAGGACGGCGCCGATGAATGGGGCCACCAGCAGCAGGCGTGCGTGGGTGGCGCCGATCAGCATCCGAGTGATGTGTGGGATGACCAGGCCGACGAATCCGATCGTGCCGCTGACCGCGACCATCGCCCCCGTCATCACGGCCGTCACAGCGAAGAGCACCTTCCGATGGCGGTTTGTATCGATGCCGAGGCTCGCAGCCGATTCGTCCCCCAGCGACATCACATCGAGCGAGCGACCGAATCGGCGAAGCACGACGATCCCGGCGACGACCGCGACCGCCGCCACCGGCAGCGATCCCCATGTCGCGGCGCCGAACGATCCCATCGTCCAGAACAGCACGGTGCCGGTCGCCTCACTCGTCGGCGCGAAGTAGATCATCACGCTCATCACCGCTTGGAATCCGAACGAGAGAGCCACTCCCGTCAGCACGAGCCGCAGGGGGCTCCCGCCACTCCCGCCGTACGCGATCGCGTAGACGAGAAGCGTCGCTGCAACGGCGCCGAGGAACGCCCCGACCGAATCCGCGTAGATGCCCAGCACCGACAGCGCGCCGAGCAACGACACGGAGACCGCGCCGACCGACGCGCCCGACGAGATGCCCAGGATGTATGGGTCGGCAAGCGGATTGCGCACGAGCGCCTGGATCGCCGCGCCGGCAGCCGCGAGCCCGGCACCGACGACGGCCGCGAGCAGCACGCGCGGCGCGCGGATCTGCCAGATGATCTGGTAGCGGGTGACCTCGTCGACCGAGATCATCCCACCCGTCACTGCGGCCCACAGGTAGCGCACGGTGTCGACGGGCGGCACGACCGCGGATCCGAGGCCGATCGCGAGAAGCACCGAGATCGCGAGCGCGACGGCGAGCGCGGTGACGGGGACGGCGACCCCTCGCCGCGCCGTCGCCACGCGTATCACAGGGCCGCGGAGCACGACGCCATATCCGTTATCAATACCTATGGCGCGTTGTCAACTCGCCCACGCGCCGCCAAACGGCCTGTTCGCCGAGGCCGGACCCGTCACGCGAGCCACGGCCACGGCGAACATCTTCGCGAGGTCAGCCGCAGGATCCGCCCTCATACGGGACGGTGCTGACCGCGTTGGCGACCGTCACCGACACGGTGCCGGAGTCGGCTTCCGTACCGCGCGTCGGAATCGTCCGCTCGGCGGTGGCGCCCGGCTGCACCATCACGACGGGTCGCGACCCGAACGGCGTCGACAGCGCCGCGCGGACCGCCGATTGCGAGGGGTTCGTCAGGCGCACCTCGAGGAACGCCCTCGGCCCGCGACACACGATCTCGGCCTCGACCGCGAGTGCGCCCTCGTCGTCCGCGACAACGGCGCTGAGCGGCGACACCGTGACGCGGTCGACGATGGGGGCCTCGTCGGCGCGGAGGTTGTAGTCCGCAGGCCAGATCTCCGAGGCCAGCGTTTCGCCATCCCAGTTGGTCGCTTCCTGCGAACGCAGCTCGATGGTGTTGGCACCGGCGGCGAGGTCGAGCACGATCGTTCGCTCCCAGAAGTTGTTCTCGTGGAAGGTCGGCACGAACATCTCCCGTTGCGGCTCGCCGCCGTTGACGGAGATGTCGGCGTGCCTCGCGACCGGATTCGGGTTGTAATGCGTGCCGTCGACCTGCTCGGGATTCGCAAACCGCATCACCACCGCGTGCGGACCCGCCTCGGCGGCGTCGACCTCGAAGGTCAGCGTGTTGCCGTTGCCGCTTTCGCCGCCGATTCCCGCGACGGCCTGGCCGCCCTCGGCGTTCGAGAGGTCCACGACGGCGGCCTCACCCGCGAGCGACGCGTCCTCCGCCTGGTACGGCGTGGCCGCGAGGGAGTCCGAGTCAGCACCGACCGTGATGCGGTCGACGGCGACACCGCCCGCACCTCCAGTGACGACGATCTTGTTGACGCCGCCCGCAAGGTGCACGGCGGCCTCGGTGTGCGAGGCGAGGTCGGCGACCGTGTGTCCGTTGACGGATACGGTGCCCTTGCCGCCCGCGAGCGCGTCGACGCCGAGTGTCTTCTCGCCGTCGACAGCGCCATAGACCCAGAACGTCGCCGTGTCACCCTCGGCCAGGTGCGCGCCGCCGGATCCGGACACCGCGCCCGCCAGCTCGTCGTACACGGTGCTTCCGCCGTCGAGCGAGGCGAGCTCGGCTTCGTAGACGTCCGTCGCCGCGTCGGGGTTCGGCAGCGCGAGCGTGATGCGGTCGATGATCGCGTCCCCCTCGGTCGCACGGGATCCGTCGAGGCTCTGTGCGGCGAGCGAGATGGTGTGCGTCCCCGCCGTCAGGTCCACGGTCGTGTCGGCGTGATCCCAGACGACCCACTTGTACGCGAGCGGCAGGTGGATCTCCTGCTCGGCGCCCCCGTCGACGCGCAGGAACGCATTGGTCGGGCCGTTCTCGGCGATGCGCTCGAACGTGTTGAGCGAGTTCGCGAACACCGACAGGTCGTACGTGCCGTCCTCCGGCACGGTCACCTCGAAGTCGAGGACGACGTCGGATCCGGTGCGGATCCCGCCGACGTCGTATTCGCCGGACGTGTAGAACTTCCCGACGTCAGACGGAGAACCCTCTGGGCCGTTCTTCGAGTAGCCCTCGCCAGAGTGCGCCGCGTCCTCGGCCTCGTAGCTGCCGGTCCACAGCGTCGGGGTCGCAGTCGTGCCGTCGCCGCTGCCGGCGGGTGTCACGGAGATCTCGTACGCCGACGATTCCTCAAGCAACGGCAGCGCTTCGCCATCGAAGTCGACGGACACGACGCCGTCGCGAACGGACGCCGTCGTCTCCGAGAGCAGTCGCGGCTGCGAGGAGTCTCCGAGCTGTCCCGTCCAGGGGATCTCGCGCACCGTGACGCGCACCTGGTCGCCGAAGACATCGGCCGGAACGTTCAGCAGGTCGATCGGGGCGGCGCCGTCGGCCCCGCCGATGATGGTGCGCGAGACCGCGTTCTCCTCGTCGAGCGTCGATACTCCCTGCAGCGTGTAGTTCTCGCCGGGGAACGGCGGCGTCACCTCAACGGTGTGCCCCGACATCTGCGCGTACGCGTTGTACAGCCACCATTGACCGTTTCCGCGGTTGGACCGCACGGCCGAGTCGGACAGGTTGCCGTTGATGTTCCAGAACGCGATCATCGCGTCGACCTTGGAGTCCTCGATGGCCGACATCCACTGGATCATCTGGCCGGGAACCGACGTGTGGTAGTTGAACGCGTACTCGTTGACGTTGATCGGCAGTTCGCGCCCCTCGTGCTCGGTTCCGGTGAAAACGTCGGCCTCCCAACCGCGGAATCGTTCGACCGAGTCGCGGATGCTCTGCGGGTGGGACAGCTCGTGCCACGTGATGATGTCGGGCACGGTGCCGGCGTCGCGAGTGTGCTCGAGGAAGCCCTTGACCTGGTCGTAGAGGATGCTCGTTCCCGGGCCGGCGATGCGCACCTCCGGGTAGGCCGCCTTGATCGTGCGGTACGTCTCATCCCACGCCGCGAAGTAGTCGGTGGGGTCGTCGAGCCAGGACGTGCCGTCCAGGCTCCACTCGCCCGTGCCGAACATGTTTCCCTCCGGCTCGTTGAACGGTTCGATGACGAGGTTGTCGAGGTACTTCTCGTCCAGCTCCCCGA
>JAJYSF010000074.1 GCA_021793715.1 Actinomycetes bacterium | reverse complement strand
TGTCCGCCCTCGCCCGGCTTGGCCCCCTGGGCGAGCTTGATCTGCAGATCGTCGGCGTGCGTGAGGTACATGCTCGTGACGCCGAAGCGCCCCGAGGCGACCTGCTTGATCGCACTGCGGCGTTCCGGGTCCAGCAGCCGCTCGACGTCCTCTCCCCCTTCACCGGTGTTGGATTTCGCCCCGAGCCGGTTCATCGCGATCGCGAGCGTCTCGTGCGCTTCGCGGGAGATGGACCCGTAGCTCATCGCGCCTGTCGAGAAGCGCTTCACGATCGAGGAGACGGGTTCGACGTCGTCGATCGGGATCGGCGTGCGGGCGTCTGTGCGGAACGCGAACAGGCCGCGCAGCGTCTTGAGCTCGGCCGCCTGGTCGTCGATCCGTCGCGTGTACTCGCGGAAGACGTCGTACCGGCGGCTGCGCGTGGCGTGCTGCAGGCGGAAGACCGTCTCCGGAGTGAACAGATGCGCGGCTCCGTCGCGGCGCCACTGGTATTCGCCTCCGGTCCAGAGGCGCTCGTGGGCGCGCGGCGCACGATCGGTCGGGAACGCGAACGCGTGCCTGGCCGCCGTCTCCGCCGCGATCACATCGAGGCCCACGCCGGCGATCTTCGATTCCGTGCCCGTGAAGTACGCCTCGATGAGGTCATCCCCCAGGCCCACGGCTTCGAACACCTGCGCGCCCGCGTAGGACGCGACGGTCGAGATGCCGATCTTCGACATGATCTTCAGCACGCCCTTGCCGAGCGCGGCGATGAGGTTGCGCACCGCGTCCGCGGGCTCCACGCCCGTCACCACGCCACTGCGGACCAGCTCCTCCGCGGACTCCATGGCGAGGTACGGGTTGACGCAGCTCGCGCCGTAGCCGAGCAGGGTCGCCACGTGATGGACCTCGCGCACGTCCCCCGCTTCGACCACGAGCCCCGCCATCATGCGCGTCTCCTGGCGGATCAGGTGGTGGTGGACCGCCGACACTGCGAGCAGCGACGGGATCGGGGCGAGCGACTGATCCGAGTCACGGTCGCTGATGATGAGGAACTCCGCGCCGTCGGCGATCGCGCGGTCGGCCTCGCGGCACATCTGCGCGAGCCGCTTCTCCATGGCCGTCACACCGCCCGACACGCGATACAGCGCCGAGATCGTCACGGCATGACGCCCGGGAACCGCATCGTCGATGTGCTGGATCTTCGCGAGCTCATCGTTGTCGATGACCGGAAAGTCCAGGCCGATGCGACGTGCGTGCTCCGGCCCCCACGTCAGCAGATTGTTCTCTCCGCCGAGCGTCATCCGCAGGCTCGTGACGACCTCTTCTCGGATCGCATCGAGCGGGGGGTTCGTCACCTGTGCGAACTGCTGCACGAAGTAGTCGAACAGCAGCCGGGGGCGGCCACTCAGCACGGCGATCGGCGTGTCGGATCCCATGGCGCCGAGCGGCTCCGCGCCCGTGGCGGCCATCGGACCGACGAGGATCTTCAGCTCCTCCTCGGTGTAGCCGAAGGTCCGCTGGCGACGTCGCACCGAGACGGCGGGGTGCACGAGGTGCTCACGCTCGGGAAGGTCGGTGAGTCGCACGGTGCCTTCGTCGAGCCACGCGCGCCACGGGGCGCTCGTGGCGACCTGCTTCTTCACCTCCTCGTCGGAGATGATGCGGCCCTCGGCCGTGTCGACGACGAACATCGCCCCGGGCTGCAGGCGGCCGCGGCGCGCGATGCGCTCGTCCGGAAGATCGAGGATCCCGGTTTCCGATCCGGCCACCACGAGGCCGTCCGTGGTCACGGTCCACCGGCCGGGCCGCAGGCCGTTCCGGTCGAGGGTCGCCACGACCTGAGTGCCGTCTGTCGCGAGGATGGCCGCCGGCCCGTCCCACGGCTCCATCTGTCCCGCGTTGTATTCGTAGAAGGCGCGCACGTCGGGATCCATGCCCGTCTTCTTCTCGTACGCCTCGGGGACCATCATCATCATCACGTGCGGCAGGCTGCGGCCCGTGAGCTCGAGCAGTTCGAGCACCTCGTCGAACGAAGCGGAGTCGCTCTCACCCTCGCTGCAGATCGGCAGGAGCGGTTCGATGTCGCCCAACAGATCGCTCGCAAGCTGAGACTGCCGCGCCCGCATCCAGTTGCGGTTGCCGCTGACGGTGTTGATCTCGCCGTTGTGGGCCATCATCCGCAAGGGCTGAGCGAGGGGCCACGAGGGGAAGGTGTTCGTGGAGTATCGGGAGTGCACGATCGCGAGCTTCGACGCGAAACGCTCGTCGCGGAGGTCGTCGTAGAAGGGCTCCAGCTGGAGCGTGGTCACCATGCCCTTGTACCCGATTGTGCGGGCAGACATCGTCACGAAGTATGCGCCGGCCTCGTGCTGACAGCGCTTGCGCAGCCGATAGGCGCGGCGGTCGAGCTCGACGCCGCGGAGCGGGGCGAGATGGCCGGCCTGCGCACTCGCCACGAAGAGCTGCTCGATCTCCGGGCGCGCCGTCCGCGCGATGCGTCCGAGCTGATCCGGATCCACCGGAACGGGGCGCCATCCCAGCACGTGCAGGCCCTCGGTTGCCGCGATGCGCTCGATCCGGCGCTTCTGCTTCTCACGCGCGAGCCGGTCCGTGGGGAGGAAGGCCATCCCCGCTGCGTACTCGCCCGCGGCGGGCAAGTCGAACGGCAGGACGCGGCGGAAGAACGCGTCAGGCATCTGCAGCAGGATCCCCGCGCCGTCGCCCGTGCCCGTGTCTGAGCCCACAGCGCCCCGGTGTTCGAGGTTACGCAGAGCCTCGAGCGCCAGGGCGACGACATCGTGCCCGGCTTCGCCGCGGAGCGTAGCGACCATAGCCAGGCCGCACGCGTCCTTCTCGAAACGCGGGCTGTACATGCCTTGCTGCGGCGGGTAGGCGCCGCTGGCGCCGAACGGGGGCTGAAAGTACATGGGTACCGTCCTTCAGACAGATGACACGGATGATGCAGATCGGGCGACAGCCCGCCATGTGCTGTCGCGCAATCTGCTTCCGTGCTCCGTCCCTCAGGACGATCGCCGGGTCAGACCGTCACGGGGTGCGTTCGGGCGACAGCTCCACGATCTCGTCGTCGTCAGCGGGGTCGCTGATGTCGACGAAATCGTCGTCCGAGCCTAGATCCGTCACGTTACGGCGATGTTTCGTGTTGCGGTAGACGGACGGCTCGGTTCCCTTGTGCCGCCGCAGCACGACCAGCAGCACGACGCCGAGCAGCACCGCGGCAATCGCGGCCCACACGTTGGTGCGCAGTCCGAAGAACACTTCGCTCGGGTCGATGCGAATCGACTCCCAGACGACGCGGCCCGATCCGTACCAGATGAGGTAGACCGCGAGCAGGCGTCCCCACTGCATCGAGGCGCGGCGCCCCAGCCACAGCAGAACGATCGCCCCGAGCGTGTTCCAGATCACCTCATAGAGGAACGTCGGGTGGAACAGCGTGTTCTCCGGCAGACCTGCGGGGATCGCGGGGTTGCCCGCGTCGATCTCGAGCCCCCACGGCAGGTCTGTCGGCAACCCGAACAGCTCCTGATTGAACCAGTTGCCGAATCGGCCGAGCGCCTGGGCGAGAAGGAGGCCCGGCGCGAGGGCATCGGCGAAGGCGGAGAATCGGACGCCAGTCCAGCGACAGCCCAGCCAGGAACCGAGGGCGCCACCGAGCAGCGCGCCGAAGATCGCGATGCCGCCGTCCCAGATGTTCCAGATCGCATCCTGCTCGAACGGGTTCCACCATTCCCGGCCGCCCGCGAAATAGAAGCCCCAGTGCGTGAGCACGTGATACGCGCGGGCGCCGATCATGGCGAGCACGACCGCCGGGAGGGCGATATCGATGACGACCCACGGCTCGGCTCCGCGCCGCGTGAGGCGGCGGTTCGTCATGATCGCCGCGACGACGATGCCGACGAGGATGAACAACGCGTAGAAGCGGATCGAGAACGGGCCGAACGTCATCCCGAACATCGTCCACTCGCTGCCGAAGGTGAACTCGGAGAGAGGAGGACTCGGGATGCTCGCGGACAGCGGCGGGAGTGACAGCATGATGGAAGTAGCCTAAGGGATCCGGTGGTATGGAGCGTGGAAGTGCCCAGCGTGGCAGCAGCGGCGTGGGTCGTCAGCGGCGAGAGCCCGCAACGAGTTCGCGGACCTTCGCACCGAGCGCGTCGACGCCGCCCGAGCCGAGGGCCTTCACGAGAGCCGTGCCGACGATCGCTCCGTCGGCATACTCCGCAATGTTGGTCACGTGTGCGGGAGTCGTGACGCCGATCCCGACGCACGCCCGCTCGGCGCCCGCGAGACGCAGGCGCTCGACAAGCGACCGCGCGGCAGCGTCGAGCGACGCCCGCTCCCCCGTGATGCCCATGGTCGACACCGTGTAGACGAAGCCCGTCGACGCCTCGGAGATCATCCGCAGACGCTCGTCCGACGACGTCGGCGCGGCAAGGAACACGCGGTCGAGATCGTGGCGCTTCGAGGCCGCGATCCATTCATCGGCTGCCTCGGGCGTGATGTCGGGCGTGATCAGCCCGGCTCCCCCTGCTGCCGCGATCTCGCGCGCGTACGTGTCGATGCCGCGTTGCAGCACGAGGTTCCAGTAGGTCATCACCAGCACCGGCACGTCCGTGCGGCGCGTGATCTCCCGGATCACGTCGAACAGGTCCGACGTGGTGAATCCCGCTTCGAGGACGCGGTTGGTCGCCTCCTGGATGACGGGGCCGTCCATGACCGGATCGCTGTACGGCGGCCCGAGCTCGATGACGTCCGCGCCGTTCTCCGCGAGGGCGAGCGCCGCCGCGATCGAGGCATCCGGATCAGGGAAGCCCGCGGGCAGGTAGCCGACGAACGCGGCCCGGCCGTCATCCCGTGCCCGGTCGATCGCGTGCTCCACGGCGGTCGTCACGATGCTTCTCCGTCGTCGTAGAGGCCGAAGTAGGTGGCGGCCGTGTCCATGTCCTTGTCGCCGCGCCCCGACAGGCACACGACGATCGTCGCGTCCGGTCCGAGCTCGCGGCCGATCCGCATCGCCCCGGCGAGGGCGTGCGCCGACTCGATCGCCGGGATGATCCCCTCGGTCTCGCTGAGGAGCTTCAGGGCCTGCATCGCCTCGTCGTCGGTCGCGGGAATGTAGTCGGCCCGCCCCGTCTCCGCGAGCCACGCGTGCTCGGGACCGACGCCCGGATAGTCGAGGCCGGCCGAGATCGAGTGCGACTCGAGCGTCTGCCCGTCGTCGTCCATGAGCACGAAGGTTCGGGCGCCGTGCAGCACGCCAGGGCGGCCGCGCTCGATCGACGCCGCCTGGCGGTCGGTTTCCACGCCGTCGCCCGCGGCCTCGACGCCGATCAGGCGCACGTCGTCGTCGAGGAACGCGTCGAACATGCCGATCGCGTTGGATCCGCCTCCGACGCACGCCACGACGGCGTCCGGCAGGGATCCGGTCCTCGCGATCGTCTGCTCGCGCGCCTCCTCGGAGATCACCTTCTGGAAGTCGCGCACGAGTGCGGGGAACGGGTGCGGGCCGGCAGCCGTACCGAAGATGTAATTGGTCGTCGCGACGGACGCGACCCAATCGCGCAGCGCCTCGTTGATCGCATCCTTGAGCGTGCGGGCCCCGGTGGTGACCGCGACGACCTCGGCGCCGAGCAGGCGCATGCGTGCGACGTTGAGCGCCTGGCGCTGGGTGTCGACCTCGCCCATGTAGATCGTGCACTCCAGGCCGAACAGCGCGGCAGCGGTCGCCGTCGCGACACCGTGTTGGCCGGCGCCGGTCTCTGCAATGACGCGCGTCTTCCCGAGGCGCTTGGTCAAAAGCGCCTGCCCGAGCACGTTGTTGATCTTGTGACTGCCCGTGTGATTCAGATCCTCGCGCTTGAGGAGGATCCTCGCGCCACCGGCGTGCTCGGCGAACCGCTCGACGTCCGTGAGCGCGGAGGGACGTCCCGCGTACTCCTCG
>JAJYSF010000073.1 GCA_021793715.1 Actinomycetes bacterium | reverse complement strand
AGCAGCCCCACCTTCGTCATCGTCGAAGAACCCGCTCGTCAGGCCCCAGACGGCGCCGGCGATGACGACGACGAGCAGAACGATGAGGGCGATCAGCGGACCCGTCCACGGGCTGCGCTTCTTCTTGGGCTTCTGGGCCGGCTGATTCGCGTCCATTGGCAGCGGCGAGGTCGCGGGCATCATCTGCGTGGCGGCTCCTGTGCCGGCGAGCAGCTGCGTCATCTCGTCGGATCCGCCCGCGCCGGCCGCGAGCATCGGCGCGGCGGCGATGGCGGCGTTCATGTCGCCTCGTCGCAGTGCGTTGCACGCGCGGGAGACGGCGGCCGCTGACGCCGGGCGATCGGCGGGCTTCTTCGCGATCATCGCCATCACGATGCGGCGCACGGGCGCCGGGATCGACTCCGGCAGCGGAGGAGGCGTGTCGTTGATCTGCGCCATCGCGATCGCGACCTGTGACTCGCCCGTGAAGGGACGCTTCCCGGCAAGGCACTCGTACGCGACGATGCCGAGCGAGTAGATGTCCGTCGCGGGACTCGCGGGGTGGCCGGACGCCTGCTCCGGCGACAGGTACTGCACGGTGCCCATGACCTGGCCCGTGGCCGTGAGAGGCACCTGGTCGGCGATGCGCGCGATGCCGAAGTCGGTGATCTTCACGCGGCCGTCGGGCGTGATCAGCAGGTTTCCGGGCTTGATGTCGCGGTGCACGAGACCCGCGGCGTGGGCGGCCTGCAGCGCGGAAGCCGTCTGCGAGACGTAGTCCAGCACCTTGTCCGAGGCGAGCGACGTGTCGCGCTCCAGCATCGTCGACAGCGCTTCACCGGGGACGAGCTCCATGACGAGGTACGCGGATCCGTTCTCCTCGCCGTAGTCGAAGACACTCGCGATGCCCTCGTGGTTGACGAGCGCCGCGTGGCGGGCCTCGGCGCGGAAGCGCTCCAGAAAGCCGGGATCCCCCATGTACTCGTCTTTGAGGATCTTGATCGCGACCGTGCGTCCGATGACGTGGTCGGTCGCCTCCCAGACTTCGCCCATGCCACCGATGGCGATGCGGGAACTCAGCTCATAACGCCCGCCAAACGTCACACCTTGCGTTGGCCTCATTGTGCGAGCACCGCCTCCATGACCTTCTTCGCGATGGGAGCCGCGATCGTGTTTCCAAAACCTGACTGTCCCTGGCCGCCGCCGTCTTCCACCACGACCGCAACCGCTACTTCGGGATCCTCCGCCGGAGCGAAGCCGGTGAACCACAGCGTATGCGGTGCATCGTCGTTCTCCGCCGTGCCCGTCTTCCCGGCCACGTCAACGCCCTCTATTCTTGCATTGGAAGCGGCCCCGGTTGTCACGCTTGACACCATCATCTCGGTAACGGATTCTGCGACGTCTTCGTCCAGCGCCCGTCCGATCTCGGATGCCGTGTACTGCTGCTGCACCGAGAGGTCTTCGCCGACGACCTGGTCGACCATCCACGGCGACATCAGCGTGCCGCCGTTCGCGATCGCCGCGGTCCACATCGCGGCCTGGAGCGGAGTGGACAGGACCCGGTTCTGGCCGTAGCCGGACTGCGCCGTCTGGGCAGCGCCGGACGGGTCGTAGACCGATGGCACCGACGTGAGCGGCACCTCGAACTCGCTGCCGAAGCCGAAGCGCTCGGCCTGCTCCCGGATCGCCTCGGCGCCGAGCTCGTCCGCCAGCTGTGCCATCGGGATGTTGCAGCTGTACTCGATCGTCTCGGCGAGCGTGACCTCGTCGGAGCCGAGGCCGCCGCAGGTCCCGCGGGTCGCGTTGTAGATCGTGGTGCCGGATCCCGGGAGCGTGTACTCGGCGGGGTTGTCGAACGTGCTGTCCGGTGTGAAGTCGCCCGATTCCAGCGCAGCTGCGGCAACGACGATCTTGAAGATGGATCCGGGCTGGTACGTCTGGCGCAGGGCCTTGTTCACCAGAGGGTGAAGCTCGTCCCCCTCGAGCTGGTCGTACGCTGCCTGCGCCTGTTCCGAGTCGTGTACGGCGATGGCGTTCGCGTCGAAGCCCGGCGTGGACACGAGCGCGAGGAGGCGCCCGGTGTCCGGTTCGACGGCGACGACGGCCCCCGAGAAGCCCATCCCGACCATGGCGTCGTACGCGGCGCGCTGGACGGCGGGGTCGAGCGTCAGCTCGACGGAGGAGCCGCGCGGCTCCTGCCCCGTGACGACCTGGTTCAGGCGCGAGAGGAAGCCCGAGTCGGCGAAACCGCTCAGTTCCTGATTCATGGCGAGCTCGAGCCCCGTTGCCGAGCCGAGCGCGGGATTGAAGTACCCCGTGACGCCCGCCCACATCAGCGGATCCGTGTACACGCGCTGATAGGCGTAACGGTCGTTCGTCGACTGGGAGCGCGCGATCTGCTCGCCACCGGCGATGATCGTGCCGCGCCTCACCTCGTACGAGTCGTACAGCGTGCGACGGTTGTTCTCGTTACCCGCCAGCTCGCTGGCGGAGAACACCTGGATCACGCTCGTCGACGCGAACAGCGCCACGAACATGAAGGCGACGATGATGCTCAGCCGCCGGATCTCCTTGGTCATCCGATCACCGCCCGGGGCTGTCGGCGCACCGCGTCACTGACACGTAACAGGATCGCCACGATGAGCCAGTTCGCGAGCAGCGAGCTGCCGCCCGCCGCGAGGAACGGCGTCGTCAGACCGGTCAACGGAATGACGCGGGTGACGCCACCCACCATGATGAAGACCTGAAGCGCGATCGTGAACGCCAGGCCCACCGACAGCAGCTTTCCGAAATCATCCTGGCCGGCGACGCCCACGTGCGCGCCACGGCTGACGAAGACGAGATACAGCGCGAGGATCGCGAACAGACCGATGAGGCCGAGCTCCTCGCCGAGGCTCGGGATGATGTAGTCGCTGTTGGCGACCGGCGTGAGGTGCGGCCGGCCCTGGCCCAGCCCGGTGCCGGACATGCCGCCGTGCGCGAGCCCGAAGATGCCGTTCACGAGCTGGAAGCTCGAGTTGACGTCGGCGTTGTAGAGATCCTGGTCGAACGCGTTGAGCCACTGGTCGAAGCGTCCGTGCACGTAGGGCATCACGGCGCTCGCGACGGCGGCGCCTGCTCCGGCGAGGAGCACACCGATAAGCACCCAGCCCGTCTTGCCCGTGGCGACGTACAGCATCGCGACGAACATGCCGAAGATCAGGATCCCCGTGCCGAGGTCGCGCTGCGCGACGATGATGCCCATCGAGATGAGCCAGATGACGAGCAGCGGACCGAACTCCCGCGCGCGCGGGAAGGTGAAGCCGAGCACGCGCCGACCCGTCGATGCGAGCGACTCGCGCGTGCGCACCAGGTAGCCGGCGAAGAAGATCGCGAGGCAGATCTTCGCGATCTCGCCCGGTTGGAAGTTGTATCCGGCGATGCGGATCCACACCACGGCGTTACCGCCGCCGTTGAGGAACGGCACGAACGGCAGGATGAGCAGCACGACGCCCGTCAAGCCGAAGATGTAGGTGTATCGGAACAGCACGCGATAGTTCGTGAGCAGCCAGACGAGCACGCCGCAGAGTCCGAGCGAGAGCATCGCGTAGAGGAGCTGGTGCGCGCCGGCGTTCGACTGCTCGGCGATGTCGTTCGCCTCGTAGGCCAGATCGATGCGGTAGATCATGGCCGTGCCGAGCCCCGTCAGCAACAGCGCGACGGGAAGGAGGAACGGATCGGCCTGGGACGCCCGGATGCGCAGCACGATGTGCAGCGCCACCGCGAGGGCACACAGGGTTACCGCGATCGCCAGGATCCCGAGGTCAAGGGTCCCGAGGGCCCCGAGCTGCACGAGCGTGAAGGCGCCTACCGTGAGAGCGACCGCGAAGATGAGAAGGATCAGCTCGCGGTTGCGCAGGCGCTGCGCGCGGCGGATCCGTCGCAGATCGCGCTTGACCCGGCGGTCGGCCGTGTCGGTTGCGGTCTCGGTCATTCGTCACCTCCCGTGTCGATCGCGCGCGAACGCAGGTTCTCGACGATCTGCTGGGCGTGCTCGAGCGATTCCGCCGGGATCGTCTCCTCGGCGCGGAACTGCCACGCCGAGGGCAGGTCGATGAGCATGATGTCGGTGTCCGCGTAGGGCGTCGACAGGGAGATCGGACCGATCTGCTGCTGGATGCCCTGATAGATGACGACGCTGTCCTGATCGACGCCGACGAAGTACCGCGTCTGGGTCCAGGTGTAGAACGACACGGCGGCGAAGACGAGCGCGCCGATGAGGAGGACGAACGCGGTCGCTCCGACGATGCGGCGCCGTCGCGACCGGCGCCGGTCCTCGGCGATGAGCTCTTCGAGGTAGTCGGTGTCGGGTTCGAAGTGGCTGGGTTCGTTCGCGGCGGCCCGCTGCGGGTGCAGCCAGCCGGTCGGCAGCAGCGAGCGCGACGCGGGCACGTCGACGCCGTCCGGGTTCGACGCGGATCCGACGATCGTGGGCGTTCCCGTGTGGAGCGGATGGTGGCCGCCCACGTCGACGATGACGACGGTGACGTTGTCGGGCGCGCCGCCGTCGAGCGCCTGCCGCAACAGGGTGTCGGCGGTGCGTCCGGGGGGCATCTCCTGCCGGAGCGCCTTCGCGATATGCGAATCGTCCACGACCCCGGATAGTCCGTCGGAGCAGAGCAGCCAGCGGTCGCCGGGGCGCGTCGGCATGATGAACGTGTCGACCTCGGGGTCGACGTCCATATCGCCGAGGACGCGCATCAGTACGGAGCGTCGCGGGTGGTACCGGGCCTCTTCCGGCGTGATCCGGCCGGTCTCGACGAGGCGCTGCACGAAGGTGTGGTCGGCTGTGATCTGCGTCAGCGCGTCATCGCGGAACAGGTAGATCCGCGAGTCGCCGATGTGTCCGATGACCGCGTACTCGTCGACCATCGCGACCGCGCTGACGGTGGTACCGAGCCCGGCGAGCTGGGGTCGGCGGCCCGCGATCTCGACGAGGTCGCTCGCCGTCGCGGCGATCGTCGTGCGCAGGAGTTCCTCGGCCTCTGTCGGGTTCTCGAACGGCCGATCGAGCGGCTGCAGTCGGTCGATCGCGACCGCGGAGGCGACATCGCCGCCCGCGTGACCGCCCATGCCGTCGGCGACGACGAACAGGTTCGAGCCGCAGTAACCCGAATCCTGGTTGTTCGACCGCACGCGCCCGGTGTGGCTGATCGCGGCGCTGGAGCCCTCGAAGACCATCGGTCGGTGGCTACTTCCGCAGCTCGAAGGTCGTGGCGCCGACCTTGATCGGGGCGCCAGGGCGGATCGCGACCGGGGAGCCGGACGTGACGCGTTCGCCGTCGTGGAAAGTACCGTTCGTGGAATCGAGGTCCTGGAGCATCCAGCGGCCGTCGTAGCGGATGAGGCGCGCGTGGTGGCTGGACGTGTAGTCGTCGCGGATCACGAGTCCGGATTCGCTCGAGCGCCCGATCGTGAGGGGATCCGTGCCGAGGGGGATCTCGAGCCCCGCGCGCGGCCCCGAGGTGATGACGACGCGGCCGATCTCGGATCCCGATGACGCGGATCCGCGCGGCATGTCGTGCGCCACCGTCTCGGCGTGGTTGTCGACCGGCGCGGCGGGTGCGGCCGCGGGCGGGCTGGGTGCGGAGGACTCCGGCAGTCGGCGCACGCGCCCGCCGAAGACGTCGGCGCGTAGCGCGAAGATGAGCACGAACACGAAGATCCACAGCAGCAGGAGGAATCCGTACTGCAGCACGAACAGCGTCAGCTCACTCATTCGCGCCCCGGGTGAAGGCGTCGATGATCTGCGTCGCGTCCTGGTGATCCGGGAGGCGTTGTGCCTTCGGCTGCGCCGTTGGGATCACCCGGAACACGATGTTCGTGCGCCCGATCGTGATCGTCTGACCGTCGGCCAGCGCCGCCTGCTTGACCTTCTGCCCGTCGAGACGCGAGCCGTTCGTGGATCCGAGGTCACGCACCATG
>JAJYSF010000072.1 GCA_021793715.1 Actinomycetes bacterium | reverse complement strand
GAAGCGCGTCCATGGGGTCTCCCGTCTCAGTAGGCGAACGCGAGCACGTCGTCGCGCCGGTCGTCGGATCCGTCGGGGGTCTCGTCGCGCGACAGTTCGGGCATCGCGCTCGCCGCGCCGCCGCGTACGTAGCGGACGAGCAGGTACAGCTCGACGACGAGGATCACCGCGTAGACGGCGGTGAGCGCGATCACGGAGAAGAGCATCTCGCCCGCCGTCACGCCGGGGGAGACGGCCGCCGCCGTGAACATGAACACGCCGTCGATGCCGGACGGATCTGGGTTGGGCGCGACCACGAACGGCTGACGCCCGATCTCGGTGAAGATCCAGCCGGCGATGTTCGCGGCGAATGGCGCCACGATGCCGAGGATCGCGAGGCGCGTGATCCAGGGCGAGGCCGGAACCGTGCCGCGGCGCGTCAGCCAGAGCGCGACGACACCGCCCGCCGCGACGATTCCGCCGAGGCCGATCATGAGCCGGAAGCCCCAGTACGTCACCCACATCGTCGGCACGTAGTCGATCGTGCGGCCGGCGTGCTCACCGGCGAGCGCGTCGTCGGGGATCGTCTCGCCGTACTGGTCGATGTACTGTGGCTCGAGCTCGTTGATGCCCGGCATGTCTGCACCCCACTCGCCCGTGCCGAGGAATCCCAGCACGCCGGGCACCTCGATCAGCGTGACGACGTCGTCGCAGTCGCCGCCCGGGTCACCGATCGACAGGACCGAGAAGGATCCGCCGGTATGGCAGGCGGCTTCGGCGGCGGCCATCTTCATGGGCTGCTGCTCATACATGAGCTTGGCCTGCACGTCGCCCGTTCCGACCGTTCCCGCGAAGCCGAGGATCGCGACGATCGCGCCCAGCCGGAGGGACCAGATCCACATGCCGTGGTCGGTGCGGTCGCGCCCGGGCGCGGTGCCGGATCCGACGACGACGTGCCGATCGGAGCCGACCGTGTCGATGCCGTCGTGGCGGCGGCGCCACAGGTGATACCAGCTGATGCCGAGCAGGAACATGCCCGCGACCACCAGCGCGCCGAAGAGCGTGTGCGTGTACGCGGCGATGGCGGTGCTGTTGCCGAGCACGGCCCAGACGTCGGTCATCACGGGGCGGCCATCCGGCATAAGCTCCACGCCGACCGGGTGCTGCATCCACGAGTTGGCGACGATGATGAAGTACGCGCTGATCCACGAGCCGATCACCGCGATCCACAGCGCGGCGAGGTGCAGGCCCTTGCGGATCCGGCCCCAGCCGAAGATCCACACGCCGAGGAAGGTCGACTCGACGAAGAACGCGAGCAGGCCTTCGAGCGCGAGCGGAGCGCCGAACACGTCGCCGACGAAGCGCGAGTACTCGCTCCACGCCATGCCGAACTGGAACTCCTGCACGAGGCCGGTCGCGACCCCGACGATGAAGTTGATGAGGTAGAGCTTTCCCCAGAACTTCGTGGCGCGAAGGTACTTCTCGTCGGCGGTTCTGACCCACAGCGTCTGCATCAGGGCGACGGCGGCGCCGAGGCCGATCGTGAGCGGCACCATGAGGAAGTGGTACACGGTCGTGATGCCGAACTGCCATCGGGCGATGTCGAGGGGATCCACGAACGCTCCTTTTCTACACGACGTAGAAGACTCACGATCGAGTGTAGACCACATTTCGACAATATGTAGAAGTTTTTCGACGCAGAGTAGATCTTCCTTCGACACGCGGTAGAATCGAAACAGGATGCCGCGATTCCCACGCGGCTCGAGTGCACACGGGGGCAGATTGAACCATCTCGGAGACCTGGAACGCGGGGTCATGGACGTGCTGTGGGACGCCGACGACGCGCTCACCGCGTACGACATCAAGGACGCGATCGAGGCCATACGCGGACGCGAGATGGCCGCGACGACCGTGCTCACGGTCCTGTCGCGCCTCGAGAAGAAGGGCCTCGTCTCGCCCGACAAGTCCGTGCGCCCGCACCGCTACAGCGCGATCGGATCGCGCGCCGAGCATCAGGCCGAGCTCATGCACGAGGTCCTCGGCGGATCCGGCGACCGCAGCGCCGTGCTCGCCCGCTTCGTGGGAGGCGTCTCCCCCGAAGACGCCGCCTACCTCCGCAGCCTCCTCAGCTGACCTGCGGGCGCCTCGCTGCGTTGTCCTCGTCGACGCACGCCTGTGCGCCTTCCGCGTCCGCCTTGCGACGCGCTCCGCAGGCCAGCTGAGGTGCGCCCGACCCTATGGGTCGCCAGAGATTCCCACTCTCGGCGCCCCACGTCTGCAAACTCTGGCGACCCATGGGATTGGCGCCGGGTGCGTAGGCTCGTGACATGTCCTTTCCGGCGCTGATCGCAGCCGTCGCGCTCGCGCTGGTCGCGGTCGTGCTCGCGTGGCCGGTGCCGATCGTGCTGTCGGGCGCCGCATGGCCCGCCCGCGCGCCGGCCCGAGCCCTGCTGCTCTGGCAGGTCGTCGCGCTCGCCGGTGGTCTGTCGATGGTCGGCGCGCTCTGGCTGCTGGGCGACGCGTTCTTCCCGGCGCATCCGTGGCTCGCGGGGATCCCGGCGTTCGCCCTCGCGCTCTACCTTGTCGGCCACCTCGTCGTCACGATCGTGCAGTTCGAGCGCCAGCGCCGCCGTCACCTTCAGCTGCTGCTGCTGTTGAGCCAGCCGGATCCCACGCGCAAGCGCACCCTCCTGCTCGACGACAGCGCGCCGGTCGCCTACTGCTTGCCGCGGGGCATCGGATCCGTCACCGTGCTGTCGAAGGGGCTGCTCGACACGCTCTCCGAGGACGAGCTCGACGCCGTGATCGCGCACGAGCGCGCGCACGTCGAGCAGCGCCACGAAGTCCTCCTCGTCTCGTTCCGCGCGTGGCGGCAGGCGCTGCCGTGGTTCCCGATCGCCGCGAGTGCCGAAAGCGAGGTCGAGGCGCTTGTCGAGATGCTTGCCGACGACCACGCGCGCCGCACGCAGCCCGACGGGGTGCTGGCGCGCGCCATCCTGCAGGTCGGCCAGGTGCACGGCGGCGAGGGCGGCTCGAGCCGCCGCAACCGACAGGTCGATCGCTTCCGCCGCCTCGCGGGCTGACGCGTGCCACCTGATGTGAGCCCCGACCCGCTCGCGGGCTAACGTATCGGCATGGCCTCATCCCACCCCGTCATCGTCGTCGGCAGCGTCTCCGCCGACGTCACCGCGTTCGCCGATCGCTCGCCCGCCCCGGGCGAGACGATGTTCGGCACCGCCTTCTCGCTGGCCGCCGGCGGTAAGGGCGCCAACCAGGCGATGGCCGCCGCTCGCGCAGGCGCCGAGACGTTCTTCGTCGCCTGCGTCGGCGACGACCCGTTCGAGGCCATCGTCACCGATGCGCTGACGCAGGCCGGCGTCGAGACGCGGTACGTCCGACGGATCCCGGGCGAGGGGACGGGGATCGCGCATATTCGCGTGGACGCCGCAACGGGTGAGAACGACATCGTCATCGTGCCGCGCGCGAATTCCCGCCTCACACGCGGTGACGTCGATGTTGCCGTCGAGGAGATCGGGGCCGCCGGCGGGGTGCTGCTGACGCAGCTTGAAACGCCGCTCGACGCCGGGCGGCACGCTCTCGCGCGCGCCCACGAGGCGGGTCTCACGGTGATTCTCGACCCGGCGCCCGCCGCCGCGATGCCCGACGAGGTCTGGCAGACGGTCGACATGGTCACGCCCAACGAGACCGAGGCCGCCGTGCTCACGGGGATCGCCGTCACCGACCGGGCCTCGGCGATCCGTGCGGGCGAGTGGTTCGTCGCGCGCGGCGTCGCGACCGCGCTGATCACGATGGCCGGATCCGGCGCCGTCGCCGTGACCCGCGAGGGCGCCCGGGAGTACGAGCCGTTCATCGTCGACGCCGTCGACACGACCGCCGCGGGCGATGCGTTCGCGGGCGCGTTGGCGTCCGCGCTGGCCTCCGGATCCGATCTCGACGCGGCCGTGAGCCGCGCGATGGCGACTGGCGCGATCGCGGTCACGCGGGTCGGCGCGGCGCCGAGCATCCCGACGGACGCCGAGGTCGACGCGTTCCTCGCGGAGCACTCCCCAAGACATCCGATCTCTCGATAAGGTCAAGCCATGGCTGTCACGGACGAGGCGATCGCGGGCATCAAGGACATGATCGTGTCGGGCCGGCTCGCCCCCGGCGACCGACTTCCCCCGGAGAAGGAGCTCAGCGAGGAGCTCGGCCTGTCCCGCAGCAGCCTGCGCGAGGCCGTCAAGGCGCTCGCCGTGATCCGCGTGCTCGACGTGCGCCGCGGCGACGGCACCTATGTGACGAGCCTCGAGCCGAACCTGCTGCTCGAGGCGATGAGCTTCGTGGTCGACCTGCACCGCGACGACTCGGTGCTCGAGATCTTCGCGGTGCGGCGGATCCTCGAGCCCGCGGCTGCCGAGGCGGCCGCTCACGTGGCGACGGTCGACGACCTCGACGCGCTCGACGGTCTCATCGATGACGTCGTGAGCGAGCCTGACATTGACGTGCTCGTCGCCCACGACCTCGCCTTCCACGCGCGGATCGCGACGACGACGGGCAACTCGTACCTCGCCGGGCTGCTCGACTCGATGTCCGGACCCACTGTGCGAGCGCGCGTCTGGCGCGGCATCACGGAGGCCGGGGCGACGGATCGGACCATCGACGAGCACCGCGCGATCGTCGGGGCGCTGCGCCGCGGCGACGCGGCACTCGCCCACGCCCTCGCCGTCGCGCACGTCGCGGGGATCGAGCAGTGGCTGAAGGGGGCGACCGCCTGAGGCGGCGACGGTTTCAGTGAGCGCGGAAGGTCACGCGTTCCAGGGGAACGGGCGGTCGGGGTCGAGGGTCGCATCCTTGCCGATTCCCTCGAGCGAGTCGGCACCTGAGCGCACGCAGATCCACTTCATCGCGGCGGGGCTGTCCGGCAGGCAGCGAAGCGCCATCATCGTCCCGGGCGCGACGCGGACGACGGTGCCCGCGTTCAGCGGCACGATGTCGTCGCCGAGGGCGATCTCGCCCGTGCCGTCGAGCACGATGTAGAGCTCTTCGGTTCGCGCGTGCGAGTGCCAGAACGGCGATTCGCCGCCCGGCTCGGTGGCGTTGATCGAGAGCCCCGTGTTCTCCGAACCGAGGTCTCCTTCGAGGAACGCCTTGCCGCTCCACGAATCGATGCTGCCGATCTGCGTGACACTGTATCCACTCATGCCCTCACGCTATCCGACGCCCATGTCCAGCGGCACAAACATCCGACCTATGAGAGCGTCAAGTGATAATCTGAACGGGGATTGCACCACGCGGTCCGTAAACCTCAGATGTTCGGAGAAGAATTCATGCGACTTGCGCGACGCGGCGCACCGGGCGCGGAGAAGCCCGTTGTTCTCGAGGGCGACCAGGCCTTCGACCTGACCCCGCTCACCACCGATATCGATGGCGACTTCCTCGAATCGGGCGGAATCGAGCGCGTGCGTGAGGCCCTCGCCGCCGGATCGCTCCCCGTCGCCGATATAGACGGCACGCGCGTCGGCGCCCCCGTCGCGCGCCCGAGCGCCGTCTACTGCGTCGGCATGAACTACGCGGCGCACGCCGCCGAATCCGGATCCGCGCCGCCCGAGAACCTCGTGCTGTTCATGAAGGCTCCCAACACCGTGGTCGGACCGTTCGACGACGTGCAGATCCCGCGCTCGAGCTCGAAGACCGACTGGGAGGTCGAACTCGCCATCGTCATCGGCAAGCGGGCGAGCTACCTCGACAGCCGGGAGCAGTCGATCGACCACATCGCCGGCTTCACGATCGCGAACGACCTGTCAGAGCGCACGTGGCAGCTCGAGACGTCTGGCGGGCAGTGGGGCAAGGGCAAGTCGGCGCCCGGCTTCTCGCCCCTTGGCCCCGAGCTCGTCACCCCGGACGAGGTCGACGTCTCGGACCTGCGGCTGCGCAGCTTCGTCAACGGTGAGCCGCGACAGGAGAT
>JAJYSF010000071.1 GCA_021793715.1 Actinomycetes bacterium | reverse complement strand
AGATCCGGTAGACTCGTCGGGATCGCCTGATCCGGGGATGTAGCTCAATGGTAGAGCCCCAGTCTTCCAAACTGGTGACGCGGGTTCGATTCCCGTCATCCCCTCCAATCGACGTCCGGGGCGGCCAGCGGCCGCCCCGGACGTCGATTATTTGGCTGAGCGAATCGAACCCCTGGGTGGGTGCCGTGCCCTGTGCGTCTGTCGATCGAATGTCGGATAGACTCCTCAAGGCCGTTTCGTGTTCCCGAGTGCGTGGAATCAGCGGGGCGTAGCTCAGCTTGGTAGAGCGCCCGCTTTGGGAGCGGGAGGTCGCAGGTTCAAATCCTGTCGCCCCGACGTCGGCCCACCCGAATGAGTGAGGAGCAGGAACGGAAGCGTTTCTGGGAGGCACGAGTCCGGGCCGTAGGCACGTAGTGCCGCACAATTAGACCTCAAACCCGTGGCCACGCCCATCGTGGGCGCCGCAACAAGGAGAAGCGAACGAGCATGGTGAACAACACCGTCGAGAAGCTCAGCCCGACCCGGGTGAAGCTGCACATCACGGTCACCCCCGAGGAGCTCAAGCCGAGCATCGAGCACGCGTACGAGCACATCGCGCGCGACATCGAGATTCCCGGCTTCCGTAAGGGCAAGGTTCCCGCGCCGATCATCGATCAGCGCGTCGGGCGCGGTGCCGTCATCGAGCACGCCGTCAACGAAGGGCTCGACCGCTTCTTCCGTGAGGCCGTGTCGGAGAACGAGCTGCAGGTGCTCGGCCAGCCGAGCGCCGACGTGACCACATGGCCCGCGGAGAAGGACTTCTCCGGCGACCTCGTGGTCGACATCGAGGTCGACGTCGCACCCGAGTTCGAGCTGCCGGACCTGGAGAGCCTGAAGGTCACGGTTGACGCGATCGAGGTCGACGATGCCGCGATCGACACGGAGCTGGACGAGCTGCGCGCGCGCTTCGGCACGCTCGTGCCGGTTGAGCGTCCGGCGGCGACCGGTGACTTCGTCGAGCTCGACCTCATCGCGTCGATCGACGACGCTGAGGTCGACCGCGCCGAGGGCGTGTCGTACGAGATCGGATCGGGTCAGCTGCTCGAGGGCACGGACGAGGCGATCGAATCGCTCACGGCCGGCGAGGAGACGACCTTCCGCACCACGCTCGTCGGCGGCGACCACGCTGGCGAAGAGGCCGAGGTGCGCATCACCGTCACCGCGGTCAAGGAGCGCGAGCTTCCTGAGGCTGACGACGATTTCGCCCAGATGGCGAGTGAGTTCGACACCATCGGCGAGCTGCGCGAGTCGTTGGCCGACCAGGCCAAGCAGAAGGGCGCCTTCGCGCAGGGATCCGCCGCACGCGACAAGCTTGTCGAGCAGCTCCTCGAGACCGTCGAGCTGCCGATCCCGGCGAGCCTCATCGAGGATGAGGTGCACCGCCACCTCGAGCAGGAGAACCGGCTCGAGGACGACGAGCACCGCGCCGAGGTCACGGAGGCGAGCGAGAAGCAGTTCCGCACGCAGATCCTGTTCGACCGCATCGCGAAGGACCTGAAGGTCGAGGTCTCGCAGGACGAGTTCACGCAGTACCTCATCCAGGCGTCGAGCCAGTACGGTATGAGCCCGCAGGACTTCATCCAGGCGCTGCAGCAGGGCAACCAGCTGCAGGCTGTCATGGGCGACGTCGCGCGGAACAAGGCCATCGCTGTCGTCCTCGGCAAGGCCGAGGTCGTCGACACGAACGGTGACCCGGTCGAGCTCGAGGGCTTCGCGGCGACCGAAGACGAGACGGACGAGGACACCGACGCGGACGACGCAGCCGCGCCGTCTGAGGAGGACGCCGACGAGGCCAAATGAGCCGTGTCGTCTGACTGACGAGAGGGTCGTACGCCACGTGGCGACGGCCCTCTCGCCGTCTCCTCGCCGGCCGTCGTATGCCCACGGCGAACACGGCCGAGCCGCAACGTACGCGCCGGTAGTGTCATATCGACGCCACACCCGAATGGAGTGAGAATGCCTCAACCCCTTATGGCACAGAGTGTCTTCGATCAGCTGCTGAAGGACCGCATCATCTGGCTGGGCTCAGAGGTGCGCGACGAGAACGCGAACGAGATCTGCGCGAAGATCCTCCTGCTCGCAGCCGAGGACTCGACGAAGGACATCTACCTTTACATCAACTCGCCCGGCGGGTCGATCACCGCGGGGATGGCCATCTACGACACGATGCAGTTCGTGCCGAATGACATCGTGACGGTCGGCATCGGCATGGCCGCGTCGATGGGCCAGCTGCTGCTGACGAGCGGGACGAAGGGCAAGCGCTACATCACGCCGAACGCCCGCGTGCTCCTGCACCAGCCGCACGGCGGTTTCGGCGGCACGGCGAGCGACATCCAGACGCAGGCGGAACTCATCGTGTCGATGAAGAACCGCCTCGCTGAGATCACGGCCGCCCAGACGGGCAAGACCGTCGAGCAGATCAACGAGGACGGCGACCGTGACCACTGGTTCACGGCCCCGGAAGCCCTCGAGTACGGATTCGTCGACCACATCCGCGAGAGCGCGAGCGACGTCGCCGGTGGCGGCGGCACCGAGCGTGAGTCGAACTGAACAAGCAAGGGATCGATCACACGATGCACACTCCGCACACCCCCGCACCGCAGGGCCTTACGACGCCCGCCAGCCGCTACATCCTCCCGCAGTTCGAGGAGCGCACGGCCTACGGCTTCAAGCGTCAGGACCCGTATAACAAGCTCTTCGAAGACCGCGTCATCTTCCTGGGTGTCCAGGTCGACGACGCGTCGGCTGACGACGTCATGGCGCAGCTCCTGGTGCTCGAGAGCCAGGATCCTGACCGCGACATCATCATGTACATCAACTCGCCGGGCGGATCCTTCACCGCGATGACGGCGATCTACGACACGATGCAGTACATCTCGCCGGACATCCAGACGGTCGTGCTGGGTCAGGCCGCATCGGCGGCGTCCGTGCTGCTCGCGGCCGGTGCGCCCGGCAAGCGACTCGCGCTGCCGAACGCGCGGATCCTCATGCACCAGCCCTCGCTCGGACAGTCCGGTCACGGCCAGGCGTCCGACATCGAGATCCAGGCTGCGGAGATCATGCGCATGCGGAAGTGGCTCGAGGACACGATGGCGAAGCACACCAACCGCTCCGCGGAGCAGATCCACAAGGACATCGACCGCGACATGATCATCGGGGCGGAGGACGCGGTCGATTACGGCCTCGTCGACCAGGTGCTCACGTCACGAAAGCGCACCCAGGCGAGCTGACGCTCCGCTCTGTCGCGCGCCCCGTCCGGTTGTTCCGGGCGGGGCGCGCCGCTGCGTTCGAACGTCGGTGCGAGCCGGTAGCCTGAAACAACACAGCGACGAGATCCTGGAGACGTGATCCCATGGCCCGAATCGGCGAGAGCGCCGACCTGTTCAAGTGCTCCTTCTGCGGGAAGAGCCAGAAACAGGTCCAGCAGTTGATCGCTGGCCCCGGTGTGTACATCTGCGACGAGTGCGTCGAGCTGTGCAACGAGATCATCGAGGAGCGCATGGCCGAATCGGCCGGAGACGGCGAAGTCTCCGAGATCGATCTGCCGAAGCCGCGCGAGATCTTCGAGTTCCTCGACGAGTACGTCATCGGTCAGGACCAGGCGAAGCGCGCACTGTCGGTCGCCGTGTACAACCACTACAAGCGGGTGCGCGCACAGGGTGAGCTCAAGGCTGCCGATGAGAAGGCCGAAGAAGTCGAGATCGCCAAGAGCAACATCCTCATGCTCGGGCCGACCGGATCCGGGAAGACCTACCTCGCGCAGACGCTGGCGAAGCGTCTCAATGTGCCGTTCGCGGTCGCCGACGCGACGGCGCTGACCGAGGCGGGATACGTCGGCGAAGACGTCGAGAACATCATCCTCAAGCTGCTGCAGGCCGCGGACTATGACGTGCAGCGGGCCGAGCACGGCATCATCTACATCGACGAGGTCGACAAGATCGCCCGCAAGGCAGAGAACCCGTCGATTACGCGCGATGTCTCCGGCGAAGGCGTGCAGCAGGCGCTGTTGAAGATCTTCGAGGGGACGGTCGCGCAGGTCCCGCCGCAGGGCGGGCGCAAGCATCCTCACCAGGAGTTCATTCAGGTCGACACGACGAACGTGCTCTTCATCGTCTCGGGAGCCTTCGCGGGGCTGGAAGAGATCGTCTCGTCGCGTGTCGGACGTGCGGGCGTCGGATTCGGCGCTCCGCTGCAGTCAAAGCGCGACAACGACGGCCTCTTCACCGAGGTACGTCCGGAGGACCTGCACAAGTTCGGGCTGATCCCCGAGTTCATCGGTCGCCTGCCCGTGATCGCCGCGGTCGAGTCGCTCGATCAAGATGCGCTCGTCGACATCCTCACGGTGCCGCGCAACGCCCTGGTGAAGCAATATCAGCGCATGTTCCTCATCGACGGGGTCGACCTCGACTTCGACGAGGATGCGCTCCGTGCAATCGCGGATCTCGCCGTCGACCGCAAGACCGGTGCGCGCGGCCTGCGCGCGATTCTCGAAGACGTGCTCGGGCCGATCATGTTCGAGATCCCCTCGAGCGAAGACGTCGCGAAGGTCGTCGTCACCCGCGCGGCCGTCGACGACGGGGCGCCGCCGACCGTCGTCTTCCGAGAGCGCCGCAAGAGCGCCTGATGCACGAAGAGAGGGTCCGGACGATCGTCCGGACCCTCTCTTCGTCGTCGGTGTCAGTCCATCGGATCGAACGTCGACACGGTGGCGACGCCGTCCCGGTCGATGCTGATCTCGATGCCCGTGTCGAGCTCGGCGATGGGTCGGCCCTCGAGCCACGTGAGCGTCCACATGGGCGTCGGGCCGGTCTGCGGCAGGTTCTGCTCCGCGGCCGCGATCTCTGCCGCGAGCGCGGCGGGCACCGACGCGGGCACGTCGCCGCCTGCGGGCCACCTCGTTCCGAGTTGCATCGTCAGTCCTGTTCGTCGAGTTGGATCGCGGTCACGTGCAGCTCGTCGCCCTCGACGACGTCGAGCTCGGCGATGCGACCGACGGCCTTGAGATCCGACTCGATGAGCGCGAGGCGGGCGATGTCGGCGGCGGGCGCGGTGATGGTCGCCGACGCGACCGGCGTGCGCTGGGACGCCTTCGCCTCGGTCTTCGCGCGACGCACGCCGATCAGGGCCTGCGAAGCGGCGTCAAGAACGGCGGGGTCGCCACCGAGGTCGCCGGACACCGGCCACGAGGCGGCGTGCACGGACCCGCTCTCGAACCAGCTCCATGCCTCTTCGGCCGCAAACGACACGACGGGAGCCAGCATGCGCAGGAGCGTCGAGAGGGCGGTGCGCAGCGCGACGGCGGCGGAAGCGCCTTCGGGGCCGCCGTTATACGCACGGTCCTTCACGAGCTCGAGATAGTCGTCGCAGAACGTCCAGAAGAACGACTCCGTGACCTCGAGAGCGCGCGCGTGGTCATAGTTCTCGAGCGCCGTCGTCGCTTGCGCGATGACCCCGTCGAGCGCCGCGAGCATTGCGAGGTCGAGCGGATCCGTGACCTTCGCATCGGTGGGCGCCTCGTTACCGAGGGCGAACTTCGTCGCGTTCAGCACCTTGATCGCGAGGCGACGGCCGATCTTGATCTGCGTCGGGTTCTGCGGGTCGAACGCCGCATCGGTGCCAAGGCGGCTCGATGCCGCCCAGTAGCGCACGGCGTCGGAGCCGTGCTTGTCGAGGATGTCGGCGGGTGTGACGACATTGCCCTTCGACTTCGACATCTTCTTGCGGTCCGGATCGACGATGAACCCGGAGATCGCGGCGTGATGCCACGGCGCCCGGTCGTCCTCGAGAGCACTGCGCAGCAGCGTCGAGAACAGCCACGTGCGGATGATGTCCTGACCCTGGGGGCGCACATCGAACGGCGCCACGACATCCCAGAGCTCGTCGTCGTTCTGCCAGCCGCCCGCGAGCTGCGGAGATCGG
>JAJYSF010000070.1 GCA_021793715.1 Actinomycetes bacterium | reverse complement strand
TTATGGCAACACGACGCTCGATGATCTTCTCGTTGCGCTCGAGGCGGCTTCCGGCCGCGACCTGCGCGCATGGTCCCGGGCATGGCTCGAGACCTGGGGAATGTCGACCCTCCGGTTCAACGAGGAGCGCACCGCGATCGTCCAGTCGGATCCGCGTCCGCATCGACTGCGTGTCGGACTGTTCGCCGAGCAGAATGGTTCGCTCGTCCGGACCGGCCAGATCGACCTCGACATCGCGGATGCGTCGACCAGCATCGAGCTCCCCGCCGATGCGGACCTCGCGCTCATCAACGACGGCGACCTGACTTACGCCAAGGTGCGCCTCGACGACCGCTCGCTCGCCGCCGTCGAACGCCACCTTGCCACGATCGACGAGGCGCTCACGCGTGGCCTGGTGTGGTCGGCGCTCTGGAACGCCGTCCGCGACGGTCAGCTCGGAGCGCTGCGCTACCTCGAGATCGTGCGCCAGCACGCCCCCGCCGAGCGAAACGTGTCGATCCTCGCCGGCACGCTCGCGAACGCCGCCTTCACCGTCGAGCACTACCTGCCAGTCGAGCTGCGAGACGGCGCCCGCCCCGCGTGGCTCGACACCGCCTGGCAGGGCCTCGCATCGGCCGCCCCTGGCAGCGGTGCCCAGCTGTCGTGGGCGCGCGCGCTGGGCCGCGCCGCCGCATTCGACGACGGTCGCGCCGACGAGCTGCGCGCGATCCTCGCGGGCGATCAGCCCGGGCCCGACGGGCTTCCCCTCGACGCCGATCTACGGTGGATCTGGGTCCAGGCGCTCGCCGCGACCGGGGCCGCCGACGAGACCGACATCCGCGCCGAGCTCGCGCGCGACGACACCATGTCCGGGCGCACCGAGGCCACGGAAGCGCTCGCGGCGCGGCCGACCGTCGACGTGCGTGCCGCGGCATGGAACGCGGCGTGGACCGACGAGACGCTCTCGAACGACCACCTCGGGGCGACGATCGCCGGCTTCGGCGCAGGCGGACGGCGCGATCTCATCTCACAGTTCGACGAAGAGTACTTCGTTCGCATTCGCGAGACGTGGCAGACGCGGTCGATCGAGACCGCGCGTCGCCTCGTGCGCGGCATGTTCCCCGAGACCGAGACGCTCGATCTCGTCGATGCGTGGCTGGACGACAACGCCGATGCACCCGGCGCGCTGCGCCGTCTCGTGGTCGAACAGCGCGACCACCTCGCGCGCGGTCTCGCGGTGCGCGCGGCGAACGGCTGACCGGGGGAGTGGTTTACGGCCACCACGCAGGCATGTTCGCTCGGATCCGTTTGGCAAAGGTCTCGGCGTCGTCGCTGTCGGTGTGCGCCCACAGCTCGATCGCACTGACGGTGCCGCCCGCGATCACCGCGGCGCCGACGGCCGCGTCACGGGGGAGGTCGACGCCGCGGGCGCGGATCACGTCGATCGCGTCGGCGGCGCGCTTCAGGAAGTGCGTCCGCATGCGCTGGCGGAAGCTGAGTGAGACCGACGAGTCGAGCAGTGCGCGGATCGCGTCGCGCTCGCCGGCGACGGCGTCGAGCACGGCCACCGTGGCGCGCAGGTAGTCGTTTGAGATCTCCGTCAACGGCGCATCGTGAGCGGGCACAACCGAACTCGCCTCGTCGATGATCGATGCGTACACGTCGGCGGCGAGTTCGCCGACGCTGTCGTAGTGTCCGTAGAACGTCGTGCGGTGCACACCCGCCGCGCGACACAGTTCGGCCACGCCGATGTCAGCGAGCGTGGTCCGGGTGAGCAGATCCCTCAGCGCATCGTGCAGCAGTCGACGGCTGCGCAGCGCCCGCGGGTCGACGTCGGTCGAGTCGGAGGGTCGGGCCATATCTCGATTCTGCCGCAGAACATCGTGAACTGTCAGGTTGATGGGTATGTCGATTCCGCCCCGGCGGGTGACCGACACGTAGCCTCGTGACGACATGATCCGGTTCGAAAACGTCACCAAGCGCTATCGCGGTACGAAGCGCCCCGCGCTCGACGCCGTCGATTTCGAGATCGAGCGCGGCGAATTCGTGTTCCTCGTTGGCGCATCGGGGTCCGGCAAATCGTCGTGCCTGCGCCTCATCCTGCGCGAGGACACACCGTCCGACGGGCGAGTGCTCGTCCTCGGACGCGACACACGTTCGCTCAGCGACCGCCGCACTCCGTTCTTCCGTCGCAGCATCGGCGCCGTCTTCCAGGACTTCCGACTGCTGCCGTCGAAGACCGTCGCGCAGAACATCTCGTTCGCGCTGAAGGTGATCGGCCGTTCGCGCGCCTTCATCAAGTCCGCCGTCCCTGAGGCTCTCGAGCGCGTGGGACTGGAGGGCATGGGCAAGCGCATGCCGCACGAGCTGTCCGGTGGCGAGCAACAGCGCATCGCGATCGCGCGCGCGATCGTCAACCGCCCTCAGCTGCTGCTCGCGGACGAGCCGACGGGAAACCTCGACCCGACGACCTCGGTCGAGGTCATGCGGGTGCTCGAGGCGATCCACGCCGGCGGGACCACGGTCGTCATGGCCACGCACGAGGCGGGCTTCGTCGACAAGATGCAGCGCCGAGTGCTCGAGCTGCGGGGTGGCGTTCTCGTGCGCGACGAGATGCGCGGATCCTACGGTGACACCTCGGCGGTCAGCACGCTACGCGCGGAGCCGGAACGCGGGGCGGCCGCGATCGCCGCACTCACCGCGGCGCTCGAGGTGCAGCGTGAAGTGGCCGGTCCCACGGAAGAACCGGACGGTGACGGTGAGGACACCCGGCCCGAGCCGAGCGCCGAGGGGCCGGTGGAACGAACCGACACCGATGGCGGTGCTGCCGCGGCCGCCGAGGATGAACGCGCGCAGATGTCCGCCGACGTCCCCGAAGCAGAGACCGAGTCCGCCGAGGAGAACGTCGCGCCCGAAGACGAGGCGCCCTCGCGCTCCGCATTCCCGGCGGTCGACGTGCATCCCGATGAGCTCGGAATGGCCGACCGCCTCGGGCTGCCGAACCGCGACGACGACGAAGTGGGACCGACCTCGTGAACCTCTCACTCATCCTCTCGGAGGCGCTCCAAGGGCTCCGGCGGAACGCCTCGATGGTGGTGTCGGTGATCCTTGTCACCTTCGTCTCGCTGACGTTCGTGGGCGCCGCCGTGCTCATGCAGGCGCAGATCCAGAAGACGAACGAGTACTTCGAGGACCGCGCGCAGGTCGACATCTACATGTGCTCGTCGATCTCAGACGGCGACACGTGCGTCGACGGCACCGCGACCGAGGAGCAGATCGCGGAGGTCGAAGAGCGGCTCGACGGATCCACTCTCGCGCCGTTCATCGAGCAGCACGACTTCGAATCGCAGGAGGACGCGTACGAAGCGCTCGTCGAGACATTCGACGATGAGCTTGCGGGCCTGCTCACGGTTGAGCAGACGAGCGCGATCTTCCACGTGAAGCTCCTGAACCCCGAGCAGACGAACGTGATCCGCGAGGCCTTCAGCGGAGTGCAGGGCGTCGAGGAGGTCGCGGACCAGCTCGAGTACCTGGATCCGCTGTTCTCGACCCTTACGATCGCGACCTATATCGCGGTCGGGATCGCAGCGCTCATGCTCATCTCGGCGGTTCTGCTCATCGCCACGACGATTCGCCTGTCGGCATTCGCGCGGCGACGCGAGGTGGGGATCATGAGGCTCGTCGGGGCCTCGAACGGCACGATTCAGACCCCGTTCGTTCTCGAGGGAGTCATCGCCGCCTTCGTCGGCGCGGCGCTCGCGAGCGCGACCGTTCTCGTCGGCGTGCGCTTCGGCGTCGAGGATTATCTGTCGCGCGAAGCCGGTGCGATCCCTTGGATCACGCTGGCCGACGCGTGGTACGTCGTGCCGATCATCGTGGGCCTCGGTGTCGTGCTCGCCGCGATCTCTGCGGGCGCGGCGATCCGCCGGTGGCTGCGCGCCTAGACCCAACCCGATAGACTGGACGGCTGTTGCCGAGTCGAACTGGGAGGTGAGCGCATGGCACGTGAGAAGGGCGAGAAGGTTGTGGCGGTGAACCGCCGCGCGCGCCACGAGTACGCGATCGAGAAGACGTACGAGGCGGGCATCGTGCTCACCGGCACCGAGGTGAAGTCGCTTCGGGCAGGACACGCCAACCTCACCGACGGATATGCCTTCGTCGACAAGGGCGAGGCCTGGCTCGACCAGGTGAACATCCCGCAGTATTCACAGGGCACCTGGACGAACCACGCCGCGAAGCGCCAGCGCAAGCTGTTGCTGCACAAGGATGAGATCGTCAAGATCGGTCAGAAGGCGGCCGCAGGCGGCTACACGCTCGTGCCCCTCCGGCTGTACTTCTCCGATGGCCGTGCGAAGGTCGAAATCGCGATCGCCAAGGGCAAGACGCAGTACGACAAGCGCCAGACCCTGCGCGAGCGCCAGGACAAGCGTGAGGCCGAGCGCGCCATGCGCACGCGGAACCGCCTCGGCGAGTAGCCCCACGTTCTCCACAGGCATGAAGTCGACCCCGCCGCAGGTCCCTAATCTGGCGGCGTGACCGATGCGCTGCTCGTGACCGCCCAGCTGGGGTTCGTCGCCGTGGGCGCATGGCTGACGCACATCGACATCAGCGAGCACCGACTGCCGAACCGGATCGTGGCGCCGACGGCGGCAGCGCTCGTCGTGCTGTGCGCACTCGCGGCTGCGGTCGCCGGATCCGTCGCGCCTCTCGCGAGCGGGGCCCTGGGGGCGCTTCTGCTCGGTGGGTTCTACATCGTGCTCCGCGCCGTGAGCCGGGGCTCTCTCGGCGCTGGTGACGTCAAGCTCGCCGTCCCGACCGGTCTGATCCTGGGGTGGGATGGCGGCCTCGCCCTCGTCGTGGGTGCCGTGCTCGCGTTCGTGGTGGGCGGACTGTGGGCCGTCGGCGTCATCGTCACCGGGCGCGGCACGCGCTCGACGCACATCGCGTTCGGCCCGTGCATCATCCTCGGGGCCGTCCTCGGCCTCGCCGTCACGTAATCTGGCGAGCATGGGGAAGGTGATGGCTTTCATTGACCAGGCGACGAAGCGCGTGCTGCGACTGCGGATCGTGCGTGCGTTCTTCCTCTTCAGCGACCACCGCGGTGGCCTCCTCGCCGCGGCGATCACGTTCCGCATGCTGTTCGCCGTGTTCGCCGCCGTGCTTCTCGGGTTCTCCGCTGCGGCGATCTGGCTGTCGACGCGCGACGACCTGTGGGACACCCTCATCGAGACGGTGAACGGCGTCGTGCCCGGGCTGCTGAAGACCGATGACGACGGCGGTACGGGCGACGGTCGGACCGGCCTCATCGACGTGAGCCAGGCGACGACGCTCGGATCCGAGAACCTCGTCGCCGGCATCATCGCCGTCGTCGCCCTCATGTGGGCGCTGGTGAGCGCCGTCGGCAACTTCCGTGTCTCGATCCGCATGGTTGCGGGGACCCGTCACGAGAACTCCAACGCGCTGATCATGCGCGCTTTCGACCTGCTCTTCGCGCTCTCCGTCGGTGTCCTTCTCATCGCCTCGGCCGTGGTGTCGTTCCTCGGGTCGGCGTTCATCGACCCGATCCTCGCGTGGGCGGGATTGACGAGCGGCGGCGGCGCGGAACTGCTCACGCGCGCCGGCACCGTGCTGGTGACGTTCACACTCGACGCCGTCGTCATCGCGTGGCTGTTCTGGCTGCAGTCCGGGGTGAAGGCCCGCGTGCGCACGATGATCCCCGGTGCACTCATCGGCGCTGCCGGGCTCGTGATCCTGCAACAGGCGTCGGGGCTGTTCGTCGGCGGCGCCGACAACAACCCCCTACTCGGGTCTTTCGCATCACTCATCGCCCTGCTGCTGTGGTTCAATTTCTCGGCACAGGTGGTGCTGATCGCCTGTGCGTACATCGTCGTCTCCGTCGAGGAAGAGAACGATCGCGTCGGTGAACGGTTCGGTGCCGAGACCTTCAAACAGCGCATGGTGCGCACCGCTGAGCGCGACATTCGCGAGA
>JAJYSF010000069.1 GCA_021793715.1 Actinomycetes bacterium | reverse complement strand
CGATCTCCGATCTGCTCCTTCGTCTCGACCTCCTTGGCGCTCGCGAGCAGCTCGGCCGTGACGGCCTCGACGGCCTTCTCGATGCCGCGCTTGAGGCCGACGGGGTCGGCACCGGCTGCGACGTTGCGCAGGCCCTCACGGACGAGCGCCTGGGCGAGGACGGTGGCCGTCGTCGTGCCGTCACCGGCGACGTCGTCGGTCTTCTTCGCGACCTCCTTGACGAGCTCGGCACCGATCTTCTCGTACGGGTCCTCGAGCTCGATCTCCTTGGCGATCGACACACCGTCGTTCGTGATGGTGGGAGCGCCCCACTTCTTCTCAAGCACGACGTTACGGCCGCGCGGGCCGAGCGTCACCTTGACGGCGTCGGCCAGCTGGTTGAGGCCGCGCTCGAGGCCACGACGGGCCTCCTCGTCGAAAGCGATCATCTTTGCCATGTGTTTCGTCCCTCCCGGACGTAGGCGGTGGTCATTAGCACTCCTAGGGACGGAGTGCTAATAGCATTCTGGCACTCGACCCCCTCGAGTGCAAACCCCTCCCCCGGGATCAGTCTCCGGACAGGCGATCGAGCCCGACGACGACGGTCAATCCGCCTTCGCTCTGCTCGTCGAAGTCCGCGCTCTGCGCGATCGCGTCGACGCCGAGTTCCTCTGCCAGCCCGCGGGCGGCGGCTTCATCTTCCGTGTCGACATAGAAGACGGTGGTCGTCTCGAAGTCGGTCACGTCGGCGGGCAGGTCCGCCACCGTGTCCTCGGTCCAGCCGGCGTCGACGACGGCCTCACGCACCGCATCGGCCGCCTCGGCCTCCGGGGTGCCGTTGACGACGAGAACGAAGTAGTCGGTGTCGAGGACACCCTCGACCTCCTCCGTCTGCTCCGCCGTCGGCGGCGGCTCGGGAAGATCGATCGCCTGCGTGTTCGACAGCGCGAGGAACGCGAAGATGCCAGCCGCGGTCAGCACGACGACCGCAAGCACCCACCACAGCAGGATGACCAGCCACCGCAGACGCGGCGGAGGCGCACGGTGGGCGCCGACGCGTGCGGAATCGCGCGGAACGTCGTCGAAGCGATCACGCGGGAAGATGGAGGTCGGCATCCCGCTCATCATAGAGAATCGCGTCAGCGATCACCTGAGGAGGCGAGCGCGACGCGCGGCCCGGGCCTCGCGCAGGCGGCGCAGGCGGCCGACGAGCATCGGGGCGTGCGCCTGGGCGAGCGGATCATCGACGAGGCGGCCGAGGAGCTGGTAATACCGCGCCGGCTCGAGCCCGAGGCGCTCGCGCACCGCCTCTTCCTTGTCGGCGGTGTGCTTCGGCCACTCGGCCTCGAAGGCGAGAATTGCCCGCGACCGTTCATCGAGCGTGCCCTGACGCTGATGATCGAGCTGAGCGTTCGACATGTCTTGACGGTAGCGCGCGCGGCAGGCGTTGCGGTCGAGGCGCGCCTGGGAAGCGACGGATGGGACCGGCCACGTCACGCCGCGAGCGGGCGCATCGCGTCCGGCGGGACCTACGCGTCGCGGATCCAGGCTCCGAGCGGGTCGGTCTGCGCGATCGCGCGGCCGTCCATCGCGAGCACGAAACCGTCCCAGCTCTCCGCGTCGATCGGCGGGTCCCACGCGTCGTGCAGCGCGGGCGGATCGATCGTGATCCACCGCGCAGGGAGTCCGGCGATCTCCTCGCGCAGGCGCGTACGCGCCGCGTGCGGAAGGTGCGGCAGCACGCCCGGCGTCGTGATGACGAGCGTCGCGTCCTGCGGCGCACCGGCGGCGAGATCGGCAAGCGCGGTCCCGGCCGACGCGTCGCCGGCGACGACGAGTGGCGGATCCGCCCGCGCGACGTCGAGAGCGCCGTCGACGCGCTCCTGACGCGCCGCTTCCCCCGGCCAGACGAGTCCCGAGATCCAGGCGCGGTCGGCGTCGTCGCGCGGGTCTCGCGGGTGCAGATCGATGCCCGCGCGCCAGACGATGTCGGGCAGGCGCCGCGGCGCGCGGAGGCCGCCGCGCAGTTCGCTCACGATCTCCACGGAGCCGTCACCGAGGGCGGTCTCGGATCCGTCCTCATCACGGAACCGGTAGGCATACCGATCCGGCAGCAGGCAGAGCCCGGCCGATGCGCCGACCTCCAGGAGGGCGATCGGGCCGCGCACGCGAGAGAGGGCGACGAGGAGCGGGGCGCACCGCAGCGGATCGTTCGTCTGCGTCGTCCGCTGCGCGCACTCGGCGACGATGCGCTCGGCGTTCGCGAGGAAGAACTCTGCCCACTCGGCGTACCCGCCGAGGCCGGCCCCCAGCATGCGCGTGACAGTGAAGACGAGCGGTGGTTGGCGGTGCGGCGCGGGCAGGTCGGCGAGGATCCCCGCGATGCGTTCGTCGCCCGCGACCCCCTCCGCCCATTCCGCGTATCGGTCGCTGCGGCCGGGAGCCTCCTGCCGCGCGAAGCGCTCGTAGCGCTCGCGCACCTCGTTCGCGTCCATCCGGCCAGTCTCTCGCACCGACCGCCGCGTGGCGAGGAGATCGAGCTCCGCAACCGCGGAGAATCGCCAGAACCGCGGATCCGCGGAGGCGTTTCGCTCCGCTGTTACGGCGGATGTCCGCGGCACCGGCGCGACGGATCCCGCGCCAACACGCGGGCGTATCCTGAGGACATGGCTTACGAGATCCAGAAAAGCGACGAGGAGTGGCGCGCCGAACTGTCGGCCGAACAGTACGCGGTGCTCCGCGAGCAGGGCACGGAGCGCGCATGGACGGGCGAGCTCCTCGACGAGGAACGCGCCGGCCTCTACACCTGTGCGGCGTGCGGTGCCGAGCTGTTCAAGAGCGGCACGAAGTTCGACTCGAACTGCGGCTGGCCGAGCTTCTACGAGTCGATCCGGCCCGAATCCGTGCAGCTGCTGGATGACAGCAGCCACGGCATGCAGCGCACCGAGGTGCGGTGCGCACGCTGCGGCGGCCACCTCGGCCACGTCTTCCCCGACGGCTTCGGCACGCCCACCGGCGACCGCTACTGCATGAACTCGCTCTCGCTGAACTTCACGCCCGACGCGGGCTGAACATGACACGAATGCACCTTCCCCGCCGGGGAAGGTGCATTCGTGTCATGTGGGTCGTTCAGATGACGTGGATGCCGCACTCGACCTTCGTCGATCCCGCCCAGCGACCGGACCGCGGATCCGCGCCGTCGGCCACGGGCTGCGTGCACGGCTCGCAGCCGATCGAAGGGTAGCCGTTGTCCAGAAGCAGATTCATCGGGACGCCGTGGCGATCGGCGTACGCGGAGAGCTCGTCGCTCGTCCACCCCACCAGCGGATTCACCTTGACGAGGCCGTTCTTGTGATCGAACGTGACGAGCGGGGCGAACGCGCGCGTCGACGACTCCTCGCGGCGCACGCCCGAGATCCACACCTCGTAGCCGCGCAGTGAGTCGCGCAGCGGCTCGACCTTGCGCATCGCGCAGCAGTACTCGGCATTGGTCGCGAACAGGTCGGATCCGTAGGCGGCATCCTGCTCGCCCGGCGTCAGGTCGGGCGTGACGTCGACGACGCGGATGTCGAGTTGCCGCTGGGCCTCGTCGCGCGTGGCGATCGTCTCCACGAAGTGATAGCCCGTGTCGAGGAAGAGCACGTCGACGCCGGGGATCGACTGCGAGACGAGGTGCGGCAGCACGGTGTTCGCCATCGACGAGGCGACGGCGACGGCTCCCGGGTCGAACGTCTCGGCGACCCAGGCGAGCGCCGCACGGGCGTCGGCTTCCTGATCCATTCCGCTCCGGAGCGCCGCGATGCCGTCGCGGGCGACCCGCTCGAGATCGTCCGCCGTGCGGCGTCCGCGCGTGCGCGGGGCGAGGCTCGTCGTCATTGCAGTGCCTCCTCATCGGCGCGGTGTGCCCATTGCGCGAACGTCTCGTCGCCCTCGCGATCGGCGTCGTACCGGCGCGCGACTCGTTCGACGTAGTCGGCGATGTCGTCCGCGGCGACCTTGAGGCCGCGCACGGTGCGCCCGAGCCCGGCTTCGTCGCGATCCTGCGATGCGAGACCGCCGCCGAGGTGCACCTGGAAGCCCGGAACCTTGTTGCCGTCGTCGTCCGTGATCAGCTGGCCCTTGAGGCCGACGTCGGCGGTCTGCACCCGAGCGCAGGAGTTGGGGCAACCGTTGACGTGCAGGCTCAGCGGCGCCGGCAGGTCGGTGCCGGCGAAGCGCTCCTCGATCTCCTCGACCGCACGCGCCGCAGTGTCCTTCGTCTCGACGATCGCGAGCTTGCAGTATTCGATGCCGGTGCAGGCGATCGTGCCGCGGCGGATGAGGCTCGGTCGCGCGCTGAAGCCGAGCTCGTCGAGCCCCTGGATCAGCGACTCGACGCGCTCCTCGTCGATGTCGAGCACCAGGAGCTTCTGGTGCGGCGTCGTGCGCACGCGCGTCGACCCGTGACGTTCGGCGAGATCGGCGAGCTTCGTCAGCCGCTCCCCCGACAGGCGACCGACGAGCGGCGCCGCTCCCACGAAGAATCGGCCGTCCTTCTGACGGTGGACACCGATGTGGTCGCCGGGCCCCGTCGGCCGCGTCGGCGCCGGACCGTCAGCGAGCGCGTAGCCGAGGTACTCGGTCTCCAGCACCTCACGGAACTTCTCGGGCCCCCAGTCTGCGAGGAGGAACTTCAGCCGTGCCTTGTTGCGCAGGCGCCGGTAACCGTAGTCGCGGAAGATGCTCGTGACACCGCTCCACACTTCGGCCACCTGGTCGGGTCGTGCCCAGGCGCCGAGCCGCTCCCCGAGGCGGGGAACGGCGGCGAGCGCGCCGCCGACCCAGACGTCGTATCCGATGCCGTGTTCCGGGTGGTCGATCGCCACGAACGAGATGTCGTTGATCTCGTGGACGACGTCCTGGCTCGGGTGACCCGTGATCGCGGTCTTGTACTTGCGCGGCAGGTTCGCGAAGGCAGGATCCCCGATGTAGCGCTCGGAGATCTCGCGAATCTGTGGCGTCGGATCGATCAGCTCGTCGGCCGCGACGCCCGCCACGGGGGAACCCAGAATCACGCGCGGCACGTCGCCGCACGCCTCGGTCGTGTGCAGTCCAACCGCCTCGAGTCGCCGCCAGATCTCGGGAACGCTCTCGATCTCGATCCAGTGCAGCTGCACGTTCTGCCGGTCGGTGAGGTCAGCGGATCCGCGAGCGAAGTCCGTCGAGATCTCGCCGATCACGCGCAGCTGTTCGGTCGTCAGCTGGCCGCCGTCGATGCGCACCCGCAGCATGAAGTACTCGTCCTCGAGCTCGTGCGGCTCGAGCGTCGCGGTCTTGCCGCCGTCGATTCCCGGCTTGCGCTGCGTGTAAAGACCCCACCAGCGGAATCGGCCGTGCAAGTCGGTCGGATCGATCGACGCGAACCCGCCCTTCGCGTAGACGTTCTCGATGCGTTCGCGGACGTTCAGTCCGCCGTCTTCGCGCTTGAACTCCTCGTTCGCGTTGAGCGGCTCGGTGCCGTCGATCTTCCACTGGCCGTGCGGCTTCTTCGCGCCGCGCGCGGCGCGGGTCCGTGCCCCCCGGTTGGCCGTGTTCGGCGTGGTGTCGGTGCTCATCGCTGCCCTCCGTGGATCGCCCTCGAGACGACACTAGGGAGTGAACGCGACCTCGGCATCTGTGTGACGACTCATGGCGTCACGAGGGGTAATGCTGTCTCCCCCGAGACGGTCAGACCAGCAGGTCTTCGAGCGCCGCGGCCGCGCCGGCGTGAGCCGCCGTGAGCGCGATGCCGGAGGGAAGAACGCGCGCAACCCCGCCGGACTCGCGGACGATGACGAGGCTCGCGGCGTGGTCGATCGCGCTGTAGCGGTGCACGAGCGCCGCCGCGCCACGACCGAGCGCGGGCCCCGCGAGCGTTGCCGTGCCCGAACCGAGGATCCGCAGCGTGCAGTGGCTCTCGGCGAGCCGCTCGATCAACGGCAGCAGCCCCGCCCACGGCGCCGCGCCGGCGAGTTCGGTTGCAACC
>JAJYSF010000068.1 GCA_021793715.1 Actinomycetes bacterium | reverse complement strand
GAGGGGCGTCGACGGCTCGTGGATCGTTGCCGCACTCGCCCGATTGCACACGTCTCGGCTGAGATGGACATCTCCCGGGCAACAGCATCAAAGTGGGTCAACCGTTACAAGCAGTTCGGCGACCTCGGCCTCCTTGACCGATCCTCAACGCCGTTGCGTCAGGTCACTGCGACAGACGGCGCGGTAGTTGCGCGGATTGAGCGGATGCGTCGCGAGCACAAGTGGTCAGCGGCTCGCATCGAGTTCGAACTCACTCTCGTGGGCATCGCGATCAGTCGTCGCACGATCTCCCGGATCCTGCTGCAGCTTGGCCTCAACCGTCGCAGATTTCTCGACCCGAACGGGGAATCGAGCCGAGAGCCACGGCCGATCCTTGCCGAACGTCCTGGCCACATGGTTCATGTTGACGTGAAGAAGGTTGGCCGCATCCCCGATGGCGGCGGCTGGCGTATGCACGGACGTGACAGCCTCCAGGCTCGCGCTGTCGAGCGGGCCAAGAAACGCAGCACACGGCGCAGATACGTCTACCTCCACTCCGCGATCGACGGTTGCACCCGGCTCGCCTACACCGAGGCCCTTGACGATGAAAAGGGAATGACTGCAGCCAGATTCCTTGAGCGCGCGAAGGCATGGTTCGCCGCGCACGGCATCTACACGATCGAGCGGATCGTCACCGACAACGGAGCCTGCTATCGATCCAAGGTCTTCGCCGAGGCCGTGCGTCCCGCCCGGCAACAGCGGATCACGCCCTACACACCCCGCCACAACGGCAAAGTCGAGCGCTACAACCGGATCCTCGCCGAGGAGTTCCTCTACGCCCGCATCTGGCATTCAGAGCAGGAACGCGCTGACGGACTCGTGCTCTGGAACCTGCACTACAACTATCACCGACCCCACTGCGCGCACGACGGGCAGCCGCCTGCCTCGGCCGCTCCCGTTGCTGTCAACAACGTCCTGGCCTCATAGATCTAGCGCCCGCGACGCGCCGCGGAGCCTTCTGTCGGCGGTGACCCGATAGCGTGGTTTCAATGAACAGCGACGGCCGAACTCAGCGAACAGTCACCATCCGTGACGTGGCCGAGCGCGCCGGGGTCTCGGCCGGCACCGTGAGCAACGTGCTCAATCGGCCGTTCTACGTCAACTCCGACACTCGCGAGCGCGTGCTCGACGCGATCCGCGACCTCGACTTCGTGCCGCGGCAGCGCGCCCGGCAGTACCGCCCTGGCCGGCTTCGCACGATCGGGATGGCCGCGGCCAACCTCTCGAACCCCTTCTTCGTCGACGTCGTGCTCGGCGCCGACGCGGCAGCCAGCGAACTCGACCTCGGCATGGTCGTCACGAACAGCGCCTACGACGCCGACCGTGAGAACCAGAACCTCGATCTGCTCGTGCAGCAGCGGGTGCAGGGCATCATCATCTCGCCGGTCGACGAGAAGAGCTCGAGCCTGCAGATGCTGCGCGACCGCGGCGTGCCGACGGTCTTCGTCGACCGCGTCGGCGAGCATCACGCCAACGCGTGGAGCGTCGTCGTGGACGACCGTATCGGCGGCAGGATCGGCGCCCAGCACCTCATCGACGCGGGGTATCGACGGATCGCGTTCGTCGGTCACCCGGACCGCTCCCCGAAGGTGCGCGACCGCGTCGATGGCGCTCTCGAAGTGGTCGCGGAGGCGGACGGCGTCTCGCTCGACGTCATCGAGGCCGAGTCGTGGACGGTCGAGGCGGGACGCGCTGCGGGAGAGCTCATCGCGGATCGTCGCGTGGAGCGGCGCCCCGAGGCGATCCTCTGCGCGAACGACATGGTCGCGCTCGGCGCGATCCAGGCCTTCACGCGCGCGGGCCTGCGCGTGCCCGACGACATCGCGGTCGTGGGCTACGACGACATCGCCTGGGCCGAGGTCTCCTCGCCCCGCCTGACGACGATCCGGCAGCCGCGCGAGCTGCTCGGCGCGACGGCCGTGCGCATGATCCGCGAGCTGTTCCGCCAGGACGCGGCGCAGCCCGAGAACAACCACGTCATGCTGCGCCCCGAGCTCGTCCTCCGCGACAGCGCGTAAGCGGCGGGCAGCGCCCGGATCCGCAAGACGGCACACAAGCGGATCCGCATCGCCCCGAGAAACGCGAATGCGGGGCGGCCGAAGTGGCACGCCCCGCATTCGTGCGGATCCGTCAGTCGATCACATCACGGGCTCTTCGTCGGCCACGTTCTCCTCGGTGACGACGGTCAGCGGGATCGGCAGCCGCTCGTCGACCGTCTCGCCGTTCGCGGCCTTCACGATCGTCTCGAGGGCCAGCTTGCCGTCCTCGACGGGCGACTGCACGATCGTCGCGGTGTAGTGACCGGCCTCGATCGCCTCGAAGGCGTCCTTCTGGCCGTTGATGCCCACGATTGCGGGAATCTCGTCGAGGCTGTTGCCTGCCTCGGTCCACGCGTCGATGAAGCCGCGCGCCATCGTGTCGTCGTTCGCGTAGACGCCGTCGATGTCGTCGCCGAACCGCGTGATGAGGTCGCGGCTCATCTCGAGCGCCTTCTGCTGGTCGAAGTCGGCGTTGACGGTGTCGAGCACCTCGATGTCGGAGCCGAGCTCGTCGAGCTGCTCCGTGAAGCCGTCCGTGCGACCGGTCGTGGTGCCGTTGCCGGCCTGGCCCGCGATGATCACGACGTTGCCCTCGCCGCCGAGCTCCTCGTTCATGGCATCGGCCGCGAGCACGCCTTCTTCGTACACGTCGGGGCCGGTGAAGGACGTAAAGTAGCCGTCCGCGTCGTCGCCCATCGGGGTGTTGATGAGCACGACGGGGATGTCGGCGTCCTGCGCCTGCGCGAGGCCCGGCACGTACGCCTGCGGGTCGAGCGGCCAGAGCACGATGCCGTCCGGGTTACGCCCGATGCACGTGTTGAGCTGCTCCGTTCCGGTCTGCACGTCGAAGTCCTGGCTCAGCAGGGTGACGTTGACGCCGGCCTCGTCAGCGGCGGCCTGGAAGGCCTCGTTGGCGGGCGTGGCGTAGGCGTGCGATTCGGCTGCCGTGATGTAGCAGATCTCGAGTTCGCCGTCCGCGCCGGCGTCGCCGCCGCCTGCGTCTCCGCCGGCACAACCGACGGTGAGCAGGAGCGCGGCGCCGATGGCGGCGCTGCCGATCAGCTGTGGGGTTCTCATGGTGCGAGGGTCCTTTCGTCCATTCCTTCTTGGGTGGTTGTGGTGTCGCGTCGTGATCGCAGCCAGCGGCGGATCACGGTCGCGAGTGGTTCGGCGCGCCGGGCCTTGCCCGACACGAAGCGGTCGAGCAGGATGAGCAGCAGCAGGATGATGCCGGTCACGATGTCCTGGATGTACGCCGGAATGCTCTGGTACTCCATCGACGTCGTCAGGAACGCGAGCACGAGCAGGCCGCCGAGCGTGCCCAGCGCCGATCCACGCCCGCCCTCGAGCCGCGTGCCGCCGATGACGACGGCGGCGATGCCCGTGAGCGCGGTCGTCTCGCCGAACACCGGGGATCCGGTGTTGACCGCGAGGCTCTGCATGATGCCCGCCGCGCCCGCCATCGCACCGCTGAACACGAACGCCCCGAAGAGGTAGGCGTTCGAGCGGATGCCGCTCGCGGTGGCGCTGGCCGAGCTGCTGCCGACGGCGAACAGGTTGCGGCCCGCGACCGTGCGGCGCAGCCAGAGCGCCAGCAGGATCACGGCGACGAAGAAGATCAGCGCACGCGGGCTGAACGTGCCGGCGACGGGGCGCGTCACCACGAGGCCGACGAGCGGATCCTCACCGCTGAGCGGTCGCGAATCGGTGATCGTGTGGCAGATGGCGCGGAACATCAGCATCGACGCGAGCGTCGCGACGAGCGAGTTGACCTTCAGCACCACCACGAGGAAGCCGTTGACCGCGCCGCACGCGATGCCGATCAGGAGCGCGGCGATCGCGGCACCAGTGGTGCCGAGCGTGGGCTGCAGCCCGATCGCGGCGATCCCCGAGAGCGCGAGAGTGGATCCGACCGACAGGTCGAGCTGACCGGCGATCAGCACCACGGTCAGGCCGACCGCGACGATGCCGAGGGTGGCGACCCGGTCGATGCTGAGGCTCAGCGTGCGGAACTCGAAGAACCCGGGCACGAGGCTCGCAGCGAGGACGAACGTCGCCACGAGGATGATGATCACTCGGTACTGCACGATCCCGAGGAAGGTCGTGCTGTCGAAGAAGCGTTGTACGCGGTTCATCGTCGTCCTCCTCGTCGGCGCAGCGCCACGTCGAGGGCTACTGCCCCCGCAATCAGGCCGCCCTTGATCAGTCCCTGGGGTTCGGTCGGCACACCCTGCAGCACGAGGATGTTCGTCAGCAGCTGCACGAACAGCAGGCCGCCGATCGCGCGCGGGATGCTGCCGAAGCCGCCGAGCAGGCTCACGCCGCCGACGACGACCGCGGTGATCGCGTCGAACTCGTAGCCGATGCCGATGCCGGGGCGCGCGGTCTGCAGAGTGAGCCCGAGCAGGACCCCGGCGAAGCCGGCGAGCGATCCGGTGAGGATGAACGCCGCCGAGCGGGTCAGTCGCACGGGGACCGCGCTGGCCCGGGTCGCGTGCGGGTTGGATCCGACCGCGTACGTCCAGCGACCCCACACGGATCGCGAGAGAACGAGGTGGCCGAGCACGGCGATCACGAGGAAGATCAGCACGACGACCGGGACGGTTCCGAAGATCCGTCCAGTGAGGAACTCCTGGATCCCCTTGTCGTCGCCGTAGACGATGACGCCGCCGACCGCTGACTGCGCGATGCCGAGCACGATCGTGCCGGTCGCGAGGGTGGTGATGACGGGGTTGAGCCCGGCATAGCCGATCAGGAATCCGTTGAGCAGGCCGGCCGCGGTCGCGACGAGCACCCCGACGATGCCGGCCGCGATGCTGCCCATGACGGGCTGCAGCGCGAGCACCAGGATCCCGCCGACGGCGACGGTCGCGGGGACCGACAGGTCGGCCATCCCGCGCGTGATGAACACGAAGGTCATGCCGACGACGATCACGCCGACGATCGACATGTTGATCAGGACGTTCGTCAAGTTCGAGACCGTGAGGAACTTGTCGTTGAGCAGGCTGCCGACGATGATCAGCACGACGATGCCCGCAGGCATGCCGATCCAGCCGATGGCGCGGCCGGAACGGCGTTCCTCCGTGACCCTCGGGCCTGCTGTGGTGGGGGTGATGGTCATGCGCTCTCTCCCGTCGCGGCCTGCATCACGATCTCCTCTGTCGCGTCGGCGCGGTCGAATTCGGCGGTGACGCGCCCCTCGTGGAGCACGTAGATGCGGTCGCTCACGGCGAGCACCTCCGGCAGCTCGGAGGAGATCATGATGATCGCCACGCCCTGCGCCGCGAGCTCGCCGATGATCTTGTGGATGTCGGCCTTCGCGCCCACGTCGACGCCGCGCGTGGGCTCGTCGAGGATGAGCACGCGCGGCTCCATCGCGAGCCACTTGCCGAGGACGACCTTCTGCTGGTTGCCGCCGCTGAGCGTCGAGACGCCGCGCTCCACGACGGGCGGCGAGACGCCGAGCGTCGAAACCTGATTCCGGGCGACCTCGTTCTCGCGTCGCCGCGTCAGCCAGCCGAACCGGTCCAGTCGCTGCAGGGCGGCGAGGACGATGTTGTCGCGGATGCTGAGCTGCGGGGCGATCCCGTCGCGCTTGCGATCCTCGGGCACGTAGGCGATGCCGGCGCGCACGGCGCGCTGCGGCGTCGCCACGTTCACGCGCGTGCCGTCGACCAGGACCTCGCCCGCGTCCAGCGGGTCGAGGCCGAAGATTGCGCGGGCGACCTCGGTGCGACCTGCGCCGACGAGGCCGGCCAAGCCGACGATCTCTCCGGCACGCGCCGTGATCGACACGTCCGCGAAGGAGGCGGTGCCGCTCAGGCCGCGCGTCTCGAGCACGACGTCGCCGATCGGCACCTCGCGCTTCGGAAACACGTCGGCGAGGTCGCGGCCGACCATCGAGCGGA
>JAJYSF010000067.1 GCA_021793715.1 Actinomycetes bacterium | reverse complement strand
ATCTTGACAGGTCGTCCTCGCCCGTCGCATCGGACGCGCCGTCGGACTCCTCGAGACGATCGTCGGCATCGACGTCTGCGGCCGCGTCCGTCTCCGTGTCGGTGTTCGTGTCCGCAGCAGCGTCCTCGGCGGGCCGCTCACCGCGGGTGCCATCGAAGTTGAGCCCGGTGACAACGAGCAGCGCCACCGAAATCATTCCACCGACGATGAAGATGTCGGCCACGTTGTAGATCGCCGGCGTCGTCCAGAACCACATCCACGGCGTGAGGATGAAGTCGACGACGTGTCCCTCGGCGAAACCGGGGCCGCGCAGCAGACGGTCGGTGAGGTTGCCGAGCACTCCGCCCAGCAGCAGGCCCAGCACGACCGCCCAGAGGCGGGAACGCACGCGTGTGATCGCGAGGAACACGATGGCGCCGGCCACGATGGCGAGCGCGATCGTGAAGACCCACGTGACGCCCTCCCCCATCGAGAAGGCAGCGCCCGGGTTGAACACGAGCAGCCACTGCAGAGCGTCGCCGATGACGGGCACCGGCTCGCCCTCCGTGAGATGAGCCAGCGCGTACTGCTTGCTCAACTGGTCGGCGGCCAGCACCGTGATCGCGAGAATCGCGATGACGATGCTGGCCGCCAGGCCTCGCAGCGGAGGTCGTCCCTTCACGCGGATGCGCTCAGAGACCGACTGTCGAGGCGGGAGCCTTACCCGATCCCGACTCCGGGGCGTCGAGGTCGGCGAGCTTCTGCTCGAAGTAGCCACGCAGCTGCTGGCGGTAGTCGCGCTCGAACTGGCGCAGCTCCGTGATCCGGCCCTCGAGGCTCTTCCGCTCGCTGTCGAGCTTCTGCGAGATCTCGCGCTGCTTCGCCTCGGCGGCCGCGACGATGCTCGATGCCTTCGCCTCAGCGTCATCGACGAGGCTCTTCGCCGTCGCCTGACCCTCCGAAACATGCTCGTCGTGGAGACGCTCGGCACGCGCGATGATGCCAGCCGCCGTCGATGCGGTCGACGTGACACCGGGCCCAGCCGGCACCTCCTCGGCAGCTGCTGCCTCAGGCTGCTCAACCGGCGTTGCTTCGGCGGGCGCTGCGGCGGTCTGCTCAGTGGCGGGGGCTTCGGCGCCGCCAGCCTCGAGCTCTGCGATGCGCGCCTTCAGCTGCTCGTTCTCCTCGATCGTCTTGCGCCACTCGACGACGATCTCGTCCAGGAAGTCGTCCACCTCGTCCGGGTCAAAGCCCTCCTTGAAACGGACGTGCTGGAACTGTTTCGTGACGACGTCTTCCGGCGTCAATGCCATATCCTGACCCCTCTCTCGGTGGTGGTCCTCATGATACTTCAGTAGATGATCGCGATTGCTTGCAGGATCCACGACAAGACGAAGCAGATCAGCAGCGTGAGCGCGAATCCGACGTCGAGCGCGATCGGGCCGATTCGGATCGGCCGGATATGGCGCCGAAAGAAGTTGATCGGCGGATCCGTGATCGTGTAGATCAGCTCGCAGATGACGAGCATCGTCCCCCGCGGCCGCCATTCGCGGTTGAACAGCGGGATGAATTCCAGGATGAGACGCGCGAACAGCACCACCACGTACAGAGATACGAGCAGGTGCAGGATCGACGCGACGAACCCGATGACAGCCACGAGAGATCAGCCTACGCGAGAAGGCCCGGCGCTACCGAAACGGAGCACCGGGCCCGACGAGCGATATGCGTGCTGATCAGGTCAGCTGCCGAACGCGGTGTCGTCGGCGGGAGCGATGCCGCCGTCGCCGGAGATCGCGACGTTCTCGGGGCTGAGCAGGAAGACCTTGCTCGTGACGCGCTCGATGCGGCCGTAGAGTCCCATCGAGAGACCGCTCGCGAAGTCGATGAGGCGGCGCGCGTCGGCGTCGGACATCTGCGAGACGTTGATGATGACGGGCAGGCCGTCGCGGAACTGCTCCGCGATCATCTGCGCATCGCGATACTGCTTCGGGTGGACCGTGACGATCTCGTTGACGGCGTCGGCGGCCGGCTGACGAACGACCGTCGGTCGACGCAGCGGGGTCACAGGTGCCGGCTTCTCGTCGTCATGATTCTCCTCACGCTGCCGAACGGGGATCTCCGACGTCCCCTCCTCGACATATTCCTCTTCGTCGGCGAGGCCGAGGTAGACCATCGTCTTCTTGAGCGCGTTCGCCATGGCGTCCTCCGGTTAAATGCTCGTCTTGTGTGCAGGCTAAACCTGGTTCGGTCTCGGGCCCGTGATTGCGGTCCCGATCCGCAGGTGTGTCGCGCCGAAACGGATCGCTTCGGCGAAATCCTGAGACATCCCCGCGGATATCCAGGTGGCGGAGGGTACGACGCGACGCACCTCATCGGCGCACCGTGCGAGCCTCTCGAATGCTGGCGCGGGCTCCTCGCCGAGGGGCGCCACCGCCATGACCCCGCGAAGGCGAAGCGAGGCGGTCTGGGCGATGGTCTCCGCGAGGTGCGCGGCGTCGGCAGTCGCGACGCCGCCGCGATTCGGATCATCGGTGAGGTTGACCTGTACGAGGACATCGAGCGGGTCCGCCTCGGGCACGTCGAGTGCCGCGACGATCTTCTCGCGATCGACCGAGTGCACGGCCGCGGCCGATCGCCGCACGGTCTTCGCCTTCTTCGACTGGAGCTGCCCGACGAAGTGCCAGCGCAACGGCGTCAGGTCGGCGAGATCGTCGGACTTCGCCGTGAACTCCTGCTGCCGATTCTCGGCGACATCATGCACGCCGAGCTCGACGAGCTCGCGGACGAGCGACGCCGGGTGGAACTTCGTCACCACGATGCGTGTCAGCTCATCCGGCGCGCGGCCAGCCGACCGCGCGGCGTCGGCGATGGATCCGTCGACGGCGGCGAGCCGGTCAGCGAGCGTCGTCACTTCAGGAATTCGGGGATGTCAATGTCTTCGTCGTCGAATCCGCTCGACTCGCTCAGCGCCGGGGTGGCGGGGACGCTCGGGACCGAACTGTCCTTCTCGTCCTCCTCCGAGTCCTCGCCGGACGACGCGCTCTCGGTTGCTGTGACCACGGGACGGTTGTCGCCGGGAAGCGACGGACGCGCGGCCTCTTCAGCGCGAGCTCCGAACGCGGGGACGTCGACGCGGGACTGCGGCTCGCCGCCGTCGAAGCCGGCCGCGACGACGGTGACGCGCACCTCGTCGCCGAGCGTGTCGTCGATGACCGTTCCGAAGATGATGTTCGCCTCGGGGTGGGCCGCCTCCTGCACGAGTCGCGCCGCGTCGTTGATCTCGAAGATGCCGAGGTTCGATCCGCCCTGGATCGACAGCAGCACGCCGTGCGCGCCCTCGATCGAAGCCTCGAGCAGCGGCGACTCGACCGCGAGCTCCGCGGCCTTGATCGCCCGATCAGCGCCGCGCGCGGATCCGATGCCCATCAGGGCGCTTCCGGCGCCCTGCATCACGCTCTTGACGTCGGCGAAGTCGAGGTTGATCAGACCCGGCGTCGTGATCAGATCCGTGATGCCCTGGACACCGGCGAGAAGCACCTGGTCGGCAGTCGCGAACGCCTCGACCATCGAGATGCCGCGATCGCTGATCTCGAGCAGGCGGTCGTTCGGCACGACGATGAGCGTGTCAACCTCTTCCTTGAGCACGGCGACGCCCTGCTCGGCCTGCTGCTGGCGCCGACGCCCCTCGAACGAGAACGGCTTCGTCACGACGCCGATCGTCAACGCGCCGATCGACTTGGCGATGCGCGCAACGACAGGCGCGCCCCCCGTACCCGTGCCGCCACCCTCGCCCGCAGTCACGAACACCATGTCCGCGCCGGCGAGGGCCTGCTCGATCTCTTCCTGATGGTCCTCTGCCGCACGGCGACCGACCTCGGGGTCGGCACCGGCGCCGAGCCCGCGCGTGAGGTCGCGTCCGACGTCGAGCTTGACGTCGGCGTCGCTCATCAGCAGCGCCTGCGCATCTGTGTTGATCGCGATGAACTCGACGCCGCGCAGCCCGAGCTCGATCATGCGGTTGACGGCGTTGACGCCGCCACCACCGACGCCGACGACCTTGATCACGGCGAGGTAGTTCTGGTTCTGGCTCATACTGCCTCCATCGACGGAACCTGGGCTGCAACCGGAGAACCTCGAACCTTAAACGTCAACCACAAGGTTAAAGTATTCACCGGCATATACTTTGCTCGTCTCCGACGCTACGCGGCCGGTCACCGACAGACGCGCAAACACGCGGGGCGTGTCGGAAAATCACTCGACGACGAGAACGCCCGTCGACGAGACGTCGTAGCTCGACGCCTGGTCAGGAGGAGTCGCCTCGAACGCCGCGGTCAGCGTCGCGACCTTCTCGCTCGTCTCGTCGGCGCTCCCCCACACGATCGTCACGCCGCCGCCGTCCGGGAGGTCGAACGCGACATCTTCGCGCGACGAGGCGCGCACCGCGGTGACACGTTCCGACATGTCGGAGGGAAGCGACCGCAGCACCTGCCCCGCGGCACGGAACGCGTCGGAGTCCGGACCGGATTCGACCTCCGCGAGCGGCAGTCCTTCGGGGTGCTCCTCCGTGGTGTCGAGCGCGACGCCGGCCGCATCCACCGTCGTGAACCCCGCATCCGTCGCGAACGCGGCGACGGCCGTACGCTCGACGATGCGCACGACGAGATCGTGCGGCGGCTGAACCTCGACCGCATACGACTCGACACGGGGAAAGGACGTGAGCGCCGCATGGATCTCGTCGTGGTCGACGAGCGGCATCGGGCGATTGAGCTGGTCGGAGACCGCCTCTTGGATCGCGGCGGGATCGACGTCCTGCGCGCCCACGACGTCGATGCGCTGCACGGCGAAGAGCGGGCTGTAGGCGGCACCGATCGTCCCGACGGCGAGCAGCACGACCGCCCCGATCGAGCTGAGCCAGACGATCCGCCGACGACGAGACCGCACCGTGAACCGGCGCACCTCGGCGCGCTCCGCGCGACGCCGGTGCCGGCCGGCGCGCCAGATCGCAAGCCGTCCGCTCCCCGCGGCGACCCGGTCGAGTGCGACGGGGTCCGCTCCGGATCCGTCTGCCGACTCCTCGACATCGTCCGCTTCGACGGCGCGGCGCCCGAAGGGCAGCACCGACGCAACCCGGTTGCGGCCGCGCTCGGCGACTGTCCCGTCGCCGTCGAGATCGGGTTCGTCGGCCTGCGCAGGCTGTGACCGACGCGGCGGAGGAAGGGGCCCGGGACGCTTCACGTCACTCGCCTTGCTCGAGCGCGCCCATCACCTGCGGGACGATGAGATTCACGTTTCCGCAGCCGAGCGTGATGATGAAGTCACCGTCGCGCGCGACCTCCGCGGCGCGCTCGGCGGCGGCCTGCCAGTCGGGCACGTACGAGACGTTCTTCGGATCCGCGAAAGCGCGCTCGACGAGTTCGCCCGTGACGCCGGGGATCGGGTCTTCGCGCGCGCCGTAGACGTCCAGCACGACGGAATGGTCAGCGTACTGCTCGAGCACCTGGGCGAACTCCGCGGCCATCAGCTGCGTGCGCGAATAGGTGTGCGGCTGGTGCAGCGCGATGAGGCGCCCGTCGCCCACGACGCTGCGCGCGGCCTCCAGCGCCGCGGCGACCTCGGTGGGATGGTGCGCATAGTCGTCGTAGACGCTGACGCCGCGACGCGTGCCGTGCAACTCGAAGCGGCGGACCGTGCCTCCGAATGTCGCCACCGCGCCGGCGGCGGCGACGACGTCCTGGCCGAGCGCGACGAGCACCGCCACGGCGGCCGCGGCATTGAGGAGATTGTGGCGGCCGGGCACCTGCATTTCGAGGTGCGCGCGTTCACCACCGGCCGTGAGCACCGCGGATCCGTCGCGCGCGCTCTCGACGCGCACGTCGGCATCGGGCGCCTCGCCGAACGTGATGACGCGCTCGTGGCGCAGGCGCGCATGCACGCGCTGCGCGCCCGGGTCATCGGCCGAGATGACCACGGCCTCGCGCGCGGCCTCCGCGAAGGTGACGAACGCGTCG
>JAJYSF010000066.1 GCA_021793715.1 Actinomycetes bacterium | reverse complement strand
CGAGATCAGGCCAGTTCGGGCGGATATAGTCCGCGAACGTGTCGTCCTGCTCCGCGAAGGCCGTGATCACCGTGCGGTCGGTGATGAGCGCGGAGATCTCCTCCCACCTGTCGGTCCCGGAGAACTCCTCCTCGATCGACATGAGGGCGCGCGCGATGGTGTTGGTGCCACCCCACGCCTGCGCGAACACCTGCCCCGGCGCGTCGGCGAGCAGCACGTCTCGCACGAGGTCGGATCCCGGTGTCGCCTCGCTCGTGTCGCCGACGTTCTTGACGTTGCCGACCTTCACGAGCTCCCTCAGCTCGGCGGGGTGCGGGTAGCGGGAATCGTGGCGCACGAGGTTGTCGTAGACCTCTGCGTACGCGTCGACCGCGACGTCGATGTGCAGCTTCTCGCCCGGAGCAGGCCAGCGATACGGCGCGAGGCCGTTCGCCGGGTCGCCGGAATAGTGGAACTTGCTCGCCGAGTACACGAGCGCAGCGATGTCGATCTCGTTGCTGTACAGCAGCAGCCGCAGCATCGAGTTCAGGTCGTCGAGCTCAGGGTCTGTCGTGACGATCACGCGAGGGACGGGCTTCATCACCGACGAGCCTACCGGCGACCCGTGACGGTTGTCGGGCGCGCGGGCTTCTACTTGCCGAGCACGAGCGCGAGCTGCTCGATGGCCCAGTCGATCTCGGTGGCGCGGATCGTCAGCGGCGGCGCCATGCGGATCGTCTGCCCATGGGTGTCCTTGACGAGCACGCCGCGCGCGAGCAGCTTCTCGCCGATCTCGCGTCCGGTTCCCGCGGCCGGATCGATGTCGATGCCCGCCCACAGTCCGACCGTGCGCACTCCGGTGACGCCACTCCCGACGAGCGCGTCGAGCCGGGTGGCGAGGTGCTCACCGAGCTGCCGCGCGCGCAGCTGCCACTCCCCGGTCGCCAGCATGTCGACGACGGCGTGTCCCACAGCTGCAGCGAGAGGGTTTCCGCCGAACGTGGATCCGTGCTGCCCGGGCCCGATGATGCCGAGCACGTCCTCGTTCGCGACGACGGCCGAGACGGGCACGATGCCGCCGCCGAGCGCCTTGCCGAGGAGGTAGACGTCCGGCTCGACACTCTCACGTTCGCACGCGAACGTCGTGCCCGTGCGGCCCAGCCCCGACTGGATCTCGTCCGCGATGAACAGCACGTTCTTCTCGCGCGTGATCTCTCGCACTCGACGTAGGTACCCCTCGGGCGGCACGATCACGCCGGCCTCGCCCTGGATCGGCTCGATCATGACGGCCGCGGTGTCGTCGTCGATCGCCTGTTCGATCGCGTCGGCGTCCCCGAACGGCACGGTCTCGAACCCGGGCGCGAACGGCCCGAAGTCGGTGCGCGCGTCTTCGTCGCTCGAGAATCCGACGATCGTCGTGGTGCGGCCGTGGAAATTGTTCTCCGCGACGATGATCTTCGCGCGGTCCTGCGCGATCCCCTTGACGCGGTAGCCCCAGGCGCGCGCCACCTTGATGCCGGTCTCGACGGCCTCGGCGCCCGTGTTCATCGGCAACACCAGCTCTTTGCCGCACAGCGCGGCGAGCGCTGCCGCGAAGGGCTCCAGCTGGTCGGTCTTGAAGGCGCGGCTCGTGAGCGTCGATCGGCCGAGCTGCTCCATCGCCGCCTGCACGAGGGTGGCGTTGCGGTGGCCGAAGTTCAGTGCGGAGTAGCCGGCGAGCATGTCGAGGTACTGGCGACCATCGAGGTCGGTCACCCACGCTCCCTCGGCGGTGGCGACCGTGATGTCGAGCGGCGCGTAGTTGCGGGCGACGTGTGGTTCAGTGGTCATCGGGTTCCTCCTCGCAGTTCGAGCGTGCAGCATTTGACGCCGCCCCCGCCGAGCAGCAGCTCCGAGAGGTCGATCGTCACGGGCGTGTATCCGCGCTCGGCGAGTTGCGCGGCGAAGCCGGTCGCGCGAGGCGACAGGAAGACGTGCTTGCCGTCGCTCGCCGAGTTCAGGCCGAACACGGCCCCGTCCTCCTCGGATACCTGGATCGCGTTCGGGAAGCGTTCCTCGAGGATCCGTCTGCTCGGGTCGTCGAACGCGCTCGGCAGGTACGCGATCGTCGGCGTCTCGCCGGGCGCCGTGACGGGATCCAGCACGCTGAGCGCCGTGTCGAGGTGGTAGAAGCGGGCGTTCACGAGCGTGAGGGAGACGATCTCGCGGCCGAACACATCGGCGACCTCGCGATGGCTGTCGTCGGTCGACCGGAAGCCCTGACCGGCGAGGATCACGTCGCCCGCGAGCAGGAAATCGCCCTCGCCCTCGTTCGTGAACTGGGGCTCGATCGTCTCGAAGCCGTGGTCGCGGAACCAGTCGGCGAAGTGTCGCGACTCGCCCTGACGCTCGACGTGCCGGAACCTCGGCACGTACGCGACGCCGTCGATCACGAAACCGCCGTTGGCCGTGTAGACCATGTCCGGCAGGCCCGGCTGCGGGTCGATCAGCTCGATCTCGTGCCCGAGCGAGAGGTACGCATCGTAGAGCCGCTGCCACTGGGCGACCGCGCGCGAGGTGTCGGTGGGGTAGGCCGGTTCCATCCACGGGTTGATCGAATACGACACCGTGAAGTGCTCCGGGCGGCACATCAGATAGCGGCGGCGGTGCTGCGCGCGTTCCGGCGCGGCCACGGGATCAGAGACGGTCTGGGACATAAACGCTCCTCGTCTTCGCAAACGAATGGCGGACGCTGTCCTCCTGGCCCGGCGGAGCAACTGAACACCTACGCACGAGCACGCCACGAATATTGTGGCATGCATCGCCGACGATTTCGTGTCCGAGATGCCCCGGCCTAAGCTCTCGCCATGGGCACTGACACACAGCTCGATGTTTTGGTCCGACCCATCCGCGACGTCGATGCCGCGGACATGGGACGCGTGCACGCAAAGGTGTGGCACGAGACGTACGACGGAATGATCTCCAGCGCCACGCTCGAGGCGATCTCGCCGAAGAGGCTCGCCGACCTGTGGAGCAACTACGCGGATCGCGGGGAAGAACATCGCCACGCGGCGGCGCTCGTCGACGGCGAGATCGTCGGCTTCGCGGCCTCGGGCCCGGCGCGCGACGACGACGCTCCGGCCCCGCGGGAGCTCTACTTCGTCTACCTCCTCGACAGCTGGCACCGCAAGGGCATCGGCCGCCTCCTGTTCGACGCGGTCGTCGACGACGGCGAGCCGCTGTACGGCTGGATCGCGGAGAACTACCCCGGTGGCACCGGCTTCTACCTCAAGCGCGGCTTCGAGATCGACGGTGCGAAGCGCACCGAGCCGTTCCTCGGCGAGACGCTGACTGAGATCCGCTTCTCGCGGTGATCAGAGTCTGGGCGCCGGACGGGATCGGCGAGATCACGTCCGGCACCGATCTCGCGACGGTCATCGGCGACGCGTTCGCGACGGATCCGCTGCGCTCGGGCGACATCGTCGTCGTGACCAGCAAGATCGTCTCGAAGGCTGAGGGTCGCTTCGTGACGGCCGATGACCGCGAGGACGCCATCACGGCGGAGACCGTGCGCGTCGTCGCGTCACGGACGAACCCCGAGACCGGGCGCGCCACACGCATCGTCGAGAACCGGCTCGGGATCGTCTCGGCGGCGGCCGGCGTCGATTCCTCGAACACCCCCGACGGCACGGTGCTGCTGCTCCCCGAGAACCCGGATGCCTCGGCCCGCGCGATCGCCCGCGCTCTGCGCGACCGCTTCGACGCGGCGATCGGCGTGCTGCTGAGCGACACGCTCGGCCGTCCGTGGCGCGACGGCCAGATCGACTGCGCGATCGGCGCCGCGGGCGTCCACGTGTTCGAAGATCTCCGCGGATCCGTCGACAGTCAGGGCCGGCCGCTCGCCGTGACGCTCCCGTGCGTCGCCGACGAGCTGTGCTCCGCGGCGGAACTCGTCAAGGGAAAGGCGACCGGACGACCCGTCGCGGTGGTGCGCGGCCGCGGCGACCTCGTCGGATCCCTCGACCTTCCCGGAGCGCGGACGATCCCCCGCACCGGCCCCACTGACATGTTCCGCAAGGGCTACGACGAGGCATTCGCCGACGGCGTCGCCGCGGCGAGTTCATAGGCATTTCACCTGAAGGTCTCGCGCCCCGCACGCGGACCGGCTAGAACGGTGATTGATGTCCCGAACCCGGGGCACATCGATCCCTGTTCGAAGGACCGCAATGCGATCACGTATGACACGCAGCATCGGCGTCGGTGCCGCGCTCGCCACCGCGGGCGCGCTGTTCCTGACGCCGCAGGCCGCCCTGGCGGCGGCCGAGCCCGACACGACCGGCATCCAGATCCTCGGCGTCAATGACTTCCACGGGCGCCTCGAGGCCGACGCGTACGGGGGGCTCGCCGGTGCCGCGGGGCTTGTGGGCGCCGTGCGCCAGTTCGAGTCGGAGAACCCCAACACGCTGTTCGTCTCAGCCGGAGACAACATCGGCGCCTCGACCTTCACGTCCTTCATCCAGCAGGACGAGCCGACGATGCAGTCGCTCGCCGTCGGAGGACTCGACGTGAGCGCGGTCGGCAACCACGAGTTCGATAAGGGCTACGCCGACGTCACCGACCGCGTCCAGCCGTTCTACCAGCAGTTCGGGGAAGCCGACGGCTATGGTGCCGACCTCACGCTCGGCGCGAACGTCTACCACGCGGGTACGAGCGACCCGGCGCTGAGCGAGTACGCGATCCGGGAGGTCGACGGCGTCACGATCGGCTTCATCGGCACGGTCACCGCCGAAACCGCCAGCCTCGTCGCACCGGATGGCGTCGCGATGGTCGACTTCGGCGACCAGGTCGAGGCCGCCAATCGCGTCGCCGCCGCCATCGACGACGAGGTCGACGTGACGGTGCTCCTGTCGCACTCCGGTGCCGCTGTCTCGGGCGATGACGCATCCGTGTGCGAGGCGATCGCGAACGAAGACAGCGAGTTCGGTGCGATCGTGCGCGACGCGACCCCTGAGATCGACGCGATCATGTCGGGCCACACCCACCAGGGTTACCCCTGTACGATCAACGACCGTCCCGTCGTGCAGGGCAACGACTACGGATCCACGCTCTCGAAGCTCGACATCCAGGTCGACGCCACGACGAACGAGCTCGTCTCGATCGAGGGATCCCTCGTGCCGCTCACCGACGACGACGGCGCGCCGGCCTATCCGATCGCGGAGGACATCCAGGCGATCGTGGACGACGCTGTTGCCGTGGCCGCCGAGGAGGGCAACGTTCCGGTCGGCGCCATCAGCGAAGACATCCTGCGCGGCGGCGAGGTGCCGGGCGACGACCGCGGCGTCGAGTCGACGATGGGCAACACGGTTGCCGACGTGTACCTGTGGGCGACCACCGAGTACGGCAACTACGGCGGCGAGCCCGCCGACCTCGCGGTCATGAACCCGGGCGGTCTGCGCGACGACCTGCTGTTCGCGTCCAGCGACGTGGGCGAGGGCGACGGCATCGTGACGTACGCCGAGGCCGCGGCCGTGCAGCCGTTCGCGAACACGCTCACCACGAGCGAGATGACCGGCGCCGACATCAAGCTGATGCTCGAGCAGCAGTGGCAGCCCGGCGACGACGGAAAGCTGCACCTGGGCATCTCGGAGGGCTTCTCGTACGAGTACGCGGAGGACGCGGCGGACGGCGAGCGCATCGTGTCGATGACGCTCGACGGTGCCGAGCTCGCGATGGATGAGACCTACACCGTCACGACGAACTCGTTCATCGCCGCGGGAGGAGACAACTTCACCGCGTTCACACAGATGCCATTCCGCGACACGGGCCTCATCGATCTCGAGGCCACGGTCGACTTCTTCGCCGAGCACGACATGGTCGATCCGTCGCCCTTGGGTCGCGCGATTCCGGCGGAGGACGCCGAGCCGGAGCCCGAGCCGGAGCCCTCGGAAGAGCCCGAGCCGCAGCCGAGCGAAGAGCCCGGCCCCGACGGTAACGAGGGAGACGGTGGCGACGAGGGAGACGAGCTCGAGATCGG
>JAJYSF010000065.1 GCA_021793715.1 Actinomycetes bacterium | reverse complement strand
GCCTACCCGCCTCAGCCGCAGGCCTATCCGCCCCAGCAGCAGCCGTACCCGCCTCAGCAGCCACAGGCCTTCCCACCCCAGCAGCAGCCGTATCCGCCGCAGCAGCCGCAGGCATCCCCGCCCCAGCAGCCGTCGCCGCCGGCTCAGGACGGCGACCAACAGCCGCCCTTCGCGCCACCGTCATGATGCTCCGTCTCGCCGCAGATCTGCCCGATCGTGACGAGGCACGCGAATGGGCCGAACGCGAGCTCGAGAAGGCGGTCTATCGCGAGTCCGAGCCGACGCTGTTCGATCGCGTCGCGCGGGCGATCGGCGACTTCCTCGCCTCCCTGTTCAACCCGCAGATCGGGGGCGCCACGTGGAGTCCGGTCTGGACTATCGTGATCGTCGCGATCCTGGTCGCCATGATCGTGGTCGCCTTCATCATCTGGGGAGCTCCGCGCGGCGACCACCGCGCCCATCGCATCCCGTCGTCGACCGTCTTCGACGACGATGAGCGCTCCGCGTCCGACCTGCGCGCCGCCGCGGACGCGATGATGAGGGAAGGTCGCTGGGACGACGCCGTCGTGCTGCGCTTCCGCGCGATCGCTCGCTCCGCCGAAGAGCGCGGCGTCCTCATGGCGCCTCCCGGCATGACCGCGCAGGCCTTCGCCAGCGCCGCAGCCTCGCCCTTCCCCGATCATCGCGACGAGCTCCGCGCCGCCGCCGGGACGTTCGACGACGTGCGCTACCTGCGGCGCCCCGCCTCCGCAGAAGCCGCCGAGCGCATCACGGCGCTCGACCGCGCGGTCGCGGACACGCGCCCGGCGAGGACCCCGGAGGCCGCGTTCTCATGAGCCTCGTGCACACCGCAGATCGGGCGGATCAGACACCGCGAGCGTCGCGCGCAAAGCGCGCCTGGTCGTGGGTGGGCCTCATCGCCCTCATCGTCGTCATCGGCGGCACCTTCGCCGTCTTTGATCGCCAATGGCAGGCGCCTGAACCTCTCGCGGCCGACAGCCCCCGCTATGACGGGGCGCTCGCGGTCACGACGCTGCTCACGGAACGCGGCGTCGACGTCGTCGAGGTCGACCGCCTCGCCGCCGCGCGCGAGGAGCTGACCGGAGACGAGACACTCGTCGTCACCGACCCCACCGTCCTTCATCCGGACGACCTGCGCGAGCTCGCCACGGACGCATCCGCCCTCGTCGTGCTCGGTGGCGACGCCGTCGCACTGGAGGCGGTGATCGAAGGAACCGGGTTCGCCGCGTACGGCGGATCCGAGCCCGTCTCCCCCGCCTGTGACCTCCCGGTCGCCGCGAGCGCCGGGGCGATCATTCCCGGCACCGCGTACGACCTCGGAGCGGACGCCACTGGGTGCTATCCCGTCGACGACGGCTACGCTCTGCTCACCGCCGACATCGACGCGGACTCGACCGTCACCGTCCTCGACGGCGCCGCTGTGCTCGTCAACGAGCATCTCGCGACCGAGGGTCACGCGGCGCTCGCCTTCGGCCTGCTGGGCACCCACGACCGCCTGATCTGGTACCTGCCTTCTCACGATGACGCCTCCGCCGACGGGGTCCCCGCGCTCGGCGACTTCGTGCCGACGTGGGTGACGCCGGTTCTGGTGCTCGCGACGCTGGTGGGCATCGCCGCCGCGGTCTGGCGCGGACGCCGGTTCGGGCCGCTCGTCGCCGAGACGCTCCCGGTCACGGTCCGCGCGAGCGAGACGCTGGACGGGCGCGCACGTCTCTACCGCGCCGCCGACGACCCTGCGCACGCGCTCGCGGCGCTACGACGCGGCGCCGCGGCCCGACTCTCGCGGCGCCTCGGGCTCTCCGCCGATGCGTCCGCCGAAGAGGTCGCGCACGCCATCGCCGCCGCGCTCGCTCGCGATCCACGCGCCGTGCTGCACACGTGGACGGCGCAACCGCACGACGAGGCCGAGTTCGCCGAACTCGCCGACCACCTCCGTGACCTCGAGCATGCGCTCGGGAGAATCGATCCCTGGGAAGGACGCGCACGATGACCGACTCGACGCCACACCCGCCGGTGCCGCCGCAGGATCCTCGGCCGCCGCAGAGCGCACAGCGGCTCCCCGACGAGGCCGAACGCCTCCGTCAGGCGATGCAGCGCGTCCGCACCGAGGTCGCGAAGGCCGTGGTCGGCCAGGATGGCGCGGTCACGGGACTGCTCATCGCCCTCCTCGCGGGCGGCCACGTGCTGCTCGAGGGCGTGCCCGGCGTCGCCAAGACGCTGCTCGTGCGCACCTTCTCGCGCGCGCTCGGTCTCGACACGAAGCGCGTGCAGTTCACGCCGGACCTCATGCCGGGCGACGTGTCCGGATCCCTCGTCTACGATGCGAAGACGGGCGAGTTCGAGTTCCGCGAAGGTCCCGTGTTCACGAACGTACTGCTCGCCGACGAGATCAACCGCACGCCTCCGAAGACGCAGTCGGCGTTGCTCGAGGCGATGGAGGAACGCCAGGTCTCGAGCGACGGCGTCACGCGGCCCGTGCCCGAGCCGTTCCTCGTCGCCGCGACGCAGAACCCCATCGAGCAGGAGGGCACCTACACGCTGCCCGAGGCGCAGCTGGACCGCTTCCTGCTCAAGCTGCAGATTCGCGTTCCGGACCGTGAATCCGAGATCGGCGTCCTCCAACGACACGCCGCCGGTTTCACACCCCGCGATCTCGAGGCGGTCTCGCGCGCGGTCACGCGCGACGAGATCCTCGCCGCCCAGCAGGCGGCCGCGGGCGTCACGGCGACCGACGAGGTGCTCGCCTACATCGTCGATCTCGCCCGCGCGACGCGCGAGGCGGCGTCGGTCGAGGTGGGCGCGAGCCCCCGTGCCGCGACGGCGCTGCTCGCCGCGTCCAAGGCGTGGGCCTGGCTCGGCGGATACCCGGCGATCACGCCGGACCACGTGCAGGCGATGATCACCCCCGTGTGGCGGCACCGCGTGCAGCTGCGGGCCGATGCCGAGATCGAGGGCGTCACCGTCGATGCCGTCCTCACCTCCGTGCAGCGCCAGACCCCCGTGCCCCGCTAGGAGAGTCCGTGTTCCTGACCGGTCGCTTCCCGCTGCTCGTCGCTCTCGGCGCCGTGCCGATCGTCGCGCTGAGCGCCGCGGGCTTCGACGCGTGGCTCGTGTTCGTCGGGTGGATCCTCCTCGTCGCGTTCGTCGGCACATTCGACGTCGTGGCGGCGCCCGCGCCCGACGCGCTGCGGTTCTCCCGCGCCGTCCCGCAGCGCGTCCGCCTCGGCGATGACGCGGTCACGCGGCTGCAGGTGATCAACGACAGCGATCGCACGGTGCGCGCGCGGATCCGCGACGGTTGGCAGCCCACGGCGGGCGCCGACGGCAGCCGACCGCGGGTGACCATTCCGCCACGCGAGTCGCGTACGGTGCGCGTCGACCTCCGGCCGCGCCGCCGTGGCGAGCTGCGCAGCGAGTTCGTCGCCGTGCGCACGCTCGGACCGCTCGGCTTCGCGGGCCGCTCTCGCGCGCTCGAGTCGCCCACGGCGATCCGTGTGCTGCCGCCGTTCCGCGCCCGACGGCACCTCGCCAGCCGCGTCCAGCGCCTTCGCGAGCTCGATGGCGCGACGTCACTGCAGGTACGCGGTCAGGGCACGGAGTTCGATTCGCTGCGCGAGTATGTACGTGGGGACGACGTGCGATCCATCGACTGGCGCGCCACGGCGCGAGCGTCGACGACGATGCTGCGGACCTGGCGGCCGGAGCGCGACCGTCACGTCACGATCATCATCGATACCGGCCGCACGGCGGCGGCGCGGGTGGGCGACGAGACGCGTCTCGACGCGACGTTCGAAGCGGCACTTCTGCTCGCGGCGCTCGCGACCCGGGCAGGAGACCACGTCCACGTCGTCGCGTTCGACCGCCTCGTCCGCGCGCGCGTCACGGGCGTCGACGGCGCACGCCTGCTCCCGGCGATGGTGGAAGCCCTCGCCCCGGTCGAAGCCCAGATGATCGACACCGACTGGGACGGAGCGCTCGCCGAGGCGCGGCGCCTCGCCCGGAGACCGAGCCTCGTGGTGATCCTCACCGCGCAGGAGGCGCTCTCGTCCTCGCGCGATTTCCTCGCGCGGCTGACGAGGATCCCGGATGCCGCGACGACCGTTCTCGTCGGCACCGTGACCGACGCCGGGCTCGCGGAAGCCGCACGCGCGAGCGGGTCCGTCACGGACTATTACCGCGCGGCCGCCGCCGAGGCGACGCGTCGCGACGCGGAGCTCGTGGCGTCAGCGATCTCGCGCGCGGGAGCCGAGGCGATCGCCGACACCCCGGAGGACCTGCCCCCGCGGATCGCCGACCGCTACCTCGCTCTGAAGAAGGCAGGCCGGCTGTGAACCTCCTCCCCGTCCCGATCGTCCCAAGACCCGAATCGTTCAGAACAAGATAGAATCGGGAGATGAGCTCGATCGACGCCTCCTCTCGCGCCACGGCGCGCGCTGAGGTCGTCGACGCGCCGACCATGCTGCGGGCGGCGGGTCTGCGCGTGACCACGCAGCGATCCGCCGTGCTCGATGTTCTGCGACAGAGCGCGCACGTCGCGGTCGACGAACTGCACGAGCGCGTGCACGAGCAGATCCCCGGCATCGCCCTCCAGACCGTGCACGGCATCGTCAACGACATCACCGCGGCGGGCATCGCCCAGCGCGTGAGCTTGCCGGGGGCGTCGAGTTCGCTGTACGAACTCGCCCGCGGCGACAACCACCACCACGTGCAGTGCGTCGTCTGCGGACGCGTCGAGGACGTGGACTGCGTGGTCGGCGAGGCTCCGTGCCTGACGCCGAGCCACGATCACGACATGCGGATCCTCGAGGCGAGCGTCACCTTCCGCGGCATCTGCGCCGACTGCGAGTAACGCTCGGCGAGTGCTCGTCCGCCGTCGGCGGCATTCGCGAGTGCGATCCCGCCCTCCGCGGCGACGAGATGGACGCGCAGGCACTCGCCAAGTGCGGTGTGCGGGCGGCGTAGGCTGGATCCGATGAACATCGACGCCCTGATCGACGAGCGCCGCGCCGAGTGGGACAGGCTCGACGAACTCGCGCGCCGCCGCCGGCTGACCGGTGCCGAAACCGACGAGTTCGTGCACCTGTACCGGGCGGCTTCCGCGGACCTCGCCGATATCAAGACCTCGATCGGGCGCTCCGCGGCGGGCGACTATCTCTCGAACATCCTCGCCCGCGCGCGCCTGGTGCTGACGGGCGCACCCGACAACGTGATGCGGCAGGTGCCCCGGTTCTTCGCGCGACAGCTGCCGGCCGCGCTGTACCGGATCCGGCGGGATTCGCTCATCGTGGCGGTGTCGTTCATCGGCATCGTCGCACTGGTCGGCTGGTGGGCCCAGCAGGACCCCGCCTACATGGCCGCGATGGGCGACGAGGCCCAGCTGAAGAAGTACGCCGAGGAGGACTTCGTCGCGTACTACAGCGAGCACTCCGAGGGCGTGTTCACCGGCATGGTCTGGACGAACAACGCCTGGATCGCCGCGCAGGCGATCATGTTCGGGATCACGGGGGTCTACCCGGTCTTCGTCCTGATGCAGAACGCCGTCGGACTCGGCACCTCGGCGGCCGTGATGAACTGGTACGGACGCGGCGACGACTTCCTGCTGTTCATCCTCCCCCACGGTTTGCTCGAGATGACATGCATCTTCGTCGCGGGAGCGGCCGGCATGCGCATCTTCTGGGCGTGGGTCGCTCCAGGCACCCGCACGCGCGCGACCGCGCTCGCGGCGGAGGGCCGCGCCCTCGCCACCGTCGTGGTCGGCCTCGTGATCGCTCTCGGGCTATCTGGCCTCGTCGAAGGCTTCATCACACGCCAAGAGTGGCCGCACGCGATCAAGATCGGCATCGGCGCGGTCGCGCTCGGCGTCTTCCTCGCCTACATGCTGGTGGTCGGTCGCCGCGCCGTGAGGGCGGGCGAGACGGGCGATCTCACCGAGTACGAGGCCGGCACCACCCGCCTCGTGGCCGGCTGACCGCCCGCCGCGCCGGCCGCTACGCCGTCGCCGTCGCCGTCGCCGTCGCGACC
>JAJYSF010000064.1 GCA_021793715.1 Actinomycetes bacterium | reverse complement strand
ACGTAGTCGGCGTGCTGCACGACCTCGTCGCGCTGGTAGAAGTGGCCGAGAATCACGACGCGCTCGCCGAGTTCCTCCCGGGCGACACGGATCCGCGCGTGCAGCTCGTCGTCCGAGGCGTCGCGGTAGGTGGGCGGCAGGTCCCTTTGGACGGGAGCGTGCTGCGGGAACGGATCCGCCATCGACGACCCGGGACCGTAGCCGGGCACGTCGTCAAAAGACCAGGGCGGCTCGGCGAGATCGGTCGTGCAGGAGTCGTCCGGGGAAGCGGAGATCGCATCGGCCACGGAGGGGCCGAGCGTGACGCGGGTGGCGGGCATGCGTGGTCCTCACTGTGGTTCAGGTAGCTGTGACCTGAAGTATACGCGGACTTCGGGTACGCATGACCGTAAGGGTGTCCGCTACGGTGGTCGGCAGAAGACACGGGGTGTCCCCGCCGGGGACTGAGACCACACCCGAAGAACCTGATCTCGTTCACACGAGCGGAGGGATGTCGATCATGACGGACGCCAGTGCCCGTATTCTCCAGTCGCTTCGCGAGGGCGTGCCCCTCGTGCAGTGCATCATTAACGCGGTCGTGATCAACTACACGGCCAACGCCCTGCTTGCGGCGGGCGCCGCGCCGGTCATGGCGGACGTGCCGGGCGAGGCGGCCGAGCTCGCGCCGAACGCGTCGGCGCTGCTGATCAACCTCGGCACGCCAGATGACGAGCAGCGGCGGGCGATGCGCGAAGCCGCATCGGCGGCGCACGACGCGCAGACCCCGTGGGTGCTCGACCCGGTCGGCGTCGGCGCGCTGACGCTGCGCACCGACTTCGCGCGTGAGCTGCTGCGCCTGCGGCCCGACGTGATCCGCGGCAACGCGTCCGAGATCCGCGCGCTGGCGGGCGAGGGATCCGGTGGTCGCGGTGTCGACGCGACCGATGGCGTCGAGGCGGCACGGAGCGCCGTCGAGCGGCTCGTCGCGGAGACGGGGGCGGTGGTCGCCGTCTCGGGGCCCGTCGACCTCATCGTCGGGCCGACCGGCGAGGCGCGCGTGACGGGTGGTGACGCGCTCCTGACGCGCGTCACGGGCGGCGGCTGCTCGCTCGGCGCGATCGTGGCCGCAGCGGTTGCGGTGTCGGATCCGTTCGCGGGCGCCGTCGCGGCCCACGAGCTGTATGCGGCCGCGTCCGAGCGCGCAGCGCAGGGCGACGTCGGCCCGGGGACGTTCGCCGTGCGCTTCCTCGACGCGCTCGATGCGGTGACGACCGCCGAGCTGGCATCACGATGATCGACGTGAGCACGTACCTCGTCGCCGACCTCGCGACGATCGACGACGGCGACCCCGCCGCGATCGTCGCGGCGGCGGTCGAGGGCGGGGTGACCGCGGTACAGATCCGCGGCAAGCACCTCGCCGATGGCGACCTCCTCCGCGTCGTTGACGCCTGCGCTGAGGCGATCGCCGGCCGAGCGGTGCTTCTCATCAACGACCGCGTCGACGTCTTCCTCGCCGCGCGTGCGGCGGGGATGCACGTCGATGGCGTGCACGTCGGGCAGGGCGACGAACCCGTCGAAGACGTGCGCGAACGCGTGGGGCCGCGGGCGATCGTGGGCCTCAGCGCGTCGACCGGCGACGAGATCACACGTGCCCGCACGCTCTCTCCGGGAACCGTCGACTATCTCGGTGTCGGCGCCGTGCGCGCGACGCCGACGAAACCCGACGCACCCGAGCCGCTCGGATGGGATGGCCTCGCTCGCGCGACGCAGACCGCGGGAGCTCTGCCGTGCGTCGCAATCGGCGGCGTCGGCGCGGGCGACGCGGCGGACGCGATCGCGGCCGGTGCGGCGGGGATCGCCGTCGTGCGCGCGATCTGCCGCGCCGCGGATCCTGAGCATGCCGCTCGGGAGCTGCACCACGAGTGGCAACGCGCCGCGCACCCCGTGCCCAACGTGCTCACGATCGCGGGATCCGACCCGTCGGGAGGGGCGGGGATCCAAGCGGACCTCAAGACGATCCAGGCGACCGGCGGCTACGGCATGGCCGCGATCGCGGCCCTCACGATCCAGAACACCCAGGGCGTGGCCGGTGTCCACGTTCCGCCCGCCGCGTTCCTCGGTGAGCAGCTGGCGGCGCTCGACGCCGACGTCCGTATCGATGCGGTGAAGATCGGAATGCTCGCCGACGCGACCGTGATCGACGTCGTCGCCGACTGGCTCGCGGCGCGCCGCGAATCCACGCCCGTCGTGCTCGACCCGGTGATGATCGCCACGAGCGGTCACCGTCTGCTCGACGCTGCCGCGGAGGCGGCCCTGACGAGGCTGGTCGGTCTTGCCGATGTGATCACGCCGAACCTGCCGGAGCTGGCGGTGCTCGTCGGCGAACCCGAGGCGCGCGAGTGGCCGGAGGCGCTCGCGCAGGCGCAGCGGCTCGCCGCGCGCCACGAGGTGCTCGTCTACGCCAAGGGAGGCCACCTTCCCGGCGATCGCAGCCCGGACGCGCTCGTCGGATCCGCGGGTGTGCTCGCCGCGTTCGACGGGACGCGGATCGACACGGCCAGCACCCACGGCACGGGATGCTCGCTGTCATCGGCGATCGCCTCCATCCGAGCCGGCGACCGGACGGCGCTCGCGGACGACGTGCGCTGGGCATGGTCCGCGCGGCTCGCGAGAGAGTGGCTGCGCGGTGCAATCGCGGCCGCCGACGGGCTCGAGGTGGGCTCGGACGGCGGGCACGGTCCGGTCGACCATGCATACGCGCTGCGTGCCGGCATCGCGCCGCCGCGTCGTGACGCCGAGCTCGACGCGTGGTGGGAGGACATCTCAGAGCTCCGCGCCGCGATCGTCTCCGACTCGTTCGTGACGCAGCTCGCGGACGGATCCCTCGACGCCGCGCGGTTCGCGGAATACCTACGACAAGACGCGATCTACCTCGAGGCGTATGCTCACCTGCTTGCGCGCGCCGCGGTCGTGGCACCCACGCGCGCGGAACGTCGCTTCTGGGAGGCGTCGGCGGCCTCGTGTCGCGAGACTGAGATGGAGCTGCACCGCGCGCACGGCGCGACCGAGGCGCGCACGCCGTCCCGGGAGGCCGCCGCCTACCTCGCGCACCTCGAGCGGGCGGCCGCGACCGGCGACCACGGCGTGCTCGTCGCGGCCCTGCTGCCGTGTTTCTGGCTCTACGACGACATCGGCCGCGACCTCGCCGCCGCGAACCGCGCGGATCATCCGTATCGAGACTGGCTCGACACCTACGGATCCGACGAGTTCGCGCGTGACACACGGGCCGCGATCGCATGGGTGCAGCAGGCCGCACGACGCGCACCTGGCGCACGACTGCGGCTCATGCGCCGCGCGTTCGTTCAGTCGGCGGAACACGAGCGCGCCTTCTTCGCGCAGGGGGAGTGAGGGGCCGTGCGCCGTCGCCGGTCGCGGCGCGCGAGCCGCCCGGCGCGACGCCCCCACAAGTCCACAAGTCTCCATCGAGTCCGCAAGTCTCCGACAGGTCCGCAGCTGTTTGCACCGGACTCGTCGGAGACTTGCGGACCTGTCGGAGACTTGCGGAAATGCGTCCGACGATAGGGTCGCCGAATGAGCTTCTCGTCTACTCCGATGTTGCGTAGTCATCGGATCCTCCGCGACGGCCACGTCCGAGACACGGCCGTGTACTCCATCCTCGACACGGAGTGGCCGGGCGTGCGCAACGGTCTCGCGCAGCGGCTGCCGTGACCGACGTGCGAATCCGTCCGATCACGGATGCCGACATCGAGCCGGTCATCGCCCTCTGGCACAGCACGGGTCTTGTTCGACCGTGGAACGACCCGCGTGCTGACATCGCCCGCGCTCGCGCCGTCTGGCCGGATCTGCTGCTCGTCGCGGACGACGAGGGCGTCGTCGGATCCGTGATGGCCGGCTATGACGGTCATCGCGGCTGGCTCTACTATCTCGCAACCGACCCATCGAGGACGGGCGAGGGGATCGGATCCGCGCTGGTTCGCGAGGCGGAGCAGCGTCTCGAAGCACTCGGATGTCCGAAGGTGCAGCTCATGGTGCGCTCCGATAACGCACCGGTGCTCGCGTTCTACGACGGACGCGGCTATGAGCGGTCGGACGTTCTGGTGGCTGGCCGGCGTCTGCTCGCCGACAGCTGACATCAGCGCGTCAGCAGCGCATCCTCGCGCTTCTTCTCCACAAGGATCGCGGTGTGCGACCCGCGGGGATCATCGCGATACTTCATGTCTCCGTCCGCCTCTCCGACGACATCGGAGTCACGCCAGTAGGTGTCGACGCGCGCTTCGCCGTACCCCTTGAGGTCGAACACCACCTGCAGCTCAGGTATCGGATGCCCGAGCCACTCGATCACCGCGAGAGTGGCCGCGGACCTGCCCGGTGATCCGTGCGGCGCCCTTCGTGTCGGCGAGAATATGGACATGCGCCGAGCGTCGCATATCCGTGTGAGTCACATGGCTGCGAACCCCGCCATCGGGAACAGAAAGGGCGTATCGTTCGCCTGTGGACGAGGTATGCCCCGCGCACCCGACTCCGCACTGGTGCGACCCACCCAAGCCCGCCCGCGCTATCCCGCGGGGCGGGCCCGGCGTCCGACCGATATCCGCAAGTCTCCGACGAGTCCGTCGCCATTCGTTGCGGACTCGTCGGAGACTTGCGGACTCGTCGGTGTCGTGAGGAGCCGTGGAGCGGGGCACGCATAGGGTCGGGGGATGGCGACACCTGATTTCATCCTGCGGCTGCGCGAGAAGATCGGGCACGACCCGCTGTGGCTCATCGGTGTGACGGCCGTCGTCGTGAAGGACGACAGCGTGCTGCTCGTCGAGCGGGCGGACAACGGGCGGATCACTCCGGTGACCGGAATCGTGGACCCGGGCGAGGAGCCCGCGAGCGCCGCGGTGCGCGAGGTCGAGGAAGAGGCCGGGATGACCTCGGAGGCCGAGGCGCTCGTGTGGGTGCACTCGATGCCGCCGATGACGTTCTCGAACGGGGATCAGGCGCAGTTCCTCGACCACGTCGTGCGCTGTCGCTGGACGGGTGGCGATCCGCACCCGGCCGACGGCGAGAACACGCGGGCCTGGTGGTGCCCGGTCGCCGAGCTCGACGGTGCCGGTCTGGGCGACGACATGCACGAACGGATCCGCGTCGCGCTCACCCACGACGGTTCAGCGAGGTTCGAGGAGTGATCGACCACGAGACCAAGCGGATCCACGTGAGCGCGGTCGTGCTGCGGCACCCCGAGACGGGGCACGTGCTCGCGGTCCGCAAGCGTGGCACGACGCGGTTCATGCAGCCGGGCGGCAAACCGGATCCGGGGGAGAGCGCCGTTGACACCGCGATCCGCGAGATTCGCGAGGAACTCGGCGTCGACCTGAATCCGACGCAGATGCGTTTGCTCGGCGTGTTCGAGGCGCCCGCAGCGAATGAGGGCGGGTACGTCGTCCGGGGAACGGTGTTCACGCATCCGCCCATCGAGGTGACGGCGCCGGAGGCCGAGATCGAGGAGCTCCGGTGGGTCGATCCGGCCGTCTCCGCGGCGCCCGACCTCGCTCCGCTCATGACGGATCGGATCCTCCCGGCCCTGCGGGCCGCTGCAGTGTGACGCTCCACAAGTCCACAAGTCTCCGACGAGTCCGCAGCGAATCGCGCCGGACTCGTCGGAGACTTGTGGAAATGAGGGGGACTACGGGAGGAACGGCACCGCGAGCGGATAGCCGACGAAGGCGATGATGTCGATCAGGGCGTGAGCGAGCACGAGCGGCATGACCCGCCGCCACTTCAGGTATACCCACCCGAATACGAGCCCCATGACGACGTTGCCTAGCGCCATCGCGGGCCCCTGATAGAGGTGGTAGAGCCCGCGCAGTACGGCGATGAATGCCAGCGCCTGCCACGCGGACCACCGCAGCTGCGAGAAGCGCTCGGCGAGGTAGCCGTTGAGGATGATCTCCTCCAGCAGCCCTGCACGCACAGCCGAGAGCACGAGCAGCGGGATCGTCCACCACGCCGCGTCCAGCTCCGCAGCCTGTACCTGGAGCGTAAGCCCCATCAGCCGAC
>JAJYSF010000063.1 GCA_021793715.1 Actinomycetes bacterium | reverse complement strand
GGCAGAACCCGATGCGCTGCCGGTCGATGACGCCCTGGCGCCTCTCCTCCCCTCCGGTGGGCTGCGCCCGGGCGCCGCCTACGCGCTCCCCGACTCCCCCGCGCTGCTCTTCGCCCTCCTCGGCTCAGCTTCGCGCGACGGCGCGTGGTGCGCGTTCGTCGGCCTTCCCGACCTCTCCTTCGAGGCCGCAGAGGGCTACGGCGTGGCCCCGAATCGGCTGGCCCACATCCCGAGACCGGGCGACAGGTGGCGACAGACGATCTCCGCCGCTGCCGACGTCTTCCCCCTCGTCGCCGCCCGGATTCCTCGCACCGCAGCGCCGGCGGAGACCGCGCGCCTCTCCGCGCGGCTGCGCGAACGTGGCAGCGCGCTCCTCGCGATCGGCCCCTGGCCGGGCGCTGACCTGTCCTTCACCATGGGCGAACCCGAGTGGCGCGGAATCGGCAGCGGACACGGGGCCCTCAGCTCACGGGTCGTCACGGTCGCGGCCTCAGGCCGAATCAGCCCCGTCGCGCGTCGCGTACGACTGCTCCTGCCCGGTCCGACGGGCGGAGTCGAATCGCTCCCGTCGGCCAGCATCCCCACGCAGCGTGGCCACCTCACGGCGGTGAGCGCATGACGCCCTTCCCCGAGCGCACGATCGTACTGTGGTTCCCCGACTGGCCCATCACGGCCTTCCTGCGCACACAGGCGCGCGAGGTGTCCGCCGCCAATCGCGTGCACGCCGACGGTCCGCTCGCGATCATCCACGACGGCCAGGTCGTCGCCTGTTCCGCGGCAGCGCGCGCGGACGGCGTGACGAAGGGACAGCGACGGCGCGACGCGCAGGGAGCATGCGCGCAGCTGCGACTCCTCCCCCATGACGAGGCCCGCGACAGCAGAGCGTTCCACGACGTCCTGACGCACCTCGAAGAACTCGTCCCCGGCGTGCAGCCCCTCCGTCCCGGCCTCGCCGCAATCCGCGCCCGCGGCCCGGCACGCTTCTACGGCGGAGAGCAACAGGCCGCCGAATCCCTCCTGCGCTCCCTCGCCGACATCGGCCTCACCGCCCGCGCCGGGGTCGCCGATGGACTGTTCACGGCAGAGCAGGCGGCGCGAGCACCCTCCGGCGAGCCGGTCACCCTCGTTCCCCCCGGAGGCGCTTCCGACTTCCTCTCGCCGCTCCCCGCCCTCTCGCTCGGCGACCGGGAGCTCGCACTCCTGCTCGCTCGGCTCGGCGTACAGACCCTCGGCGAGTTCGCCGCGATTCCCGCCGCGCGCGTGCACGAACGACTCGGGGTACGCGGATCCTGGTTGCAGGCGCTCGCGTCCGGACGCGATTCGCGCACCGTCATCCCCCGCACCCCGCCTCCCGAGACGGCCCGCGTGCTCGATCTCGAGCCGCCGCTCGAGATCGCCGATCAGGTGGCATTCGCTGTGCGTCAGACGGCCGAGACCTTCTGTGACGGCATCGGCGCGCAGTCCCTCGTGTGCACGGCGGTACGCATCACGCTCGAGACCGACCGCGACGAACGCAGCGAACGAGTGTGGCAACACCCGGCGAGCTTCGACGCGACGAGCGTCGTCGACCGGGTGCGCTGGCAGCTGCAGCCTGCACCCGGCGAAACGGCATTCACCGGCGGCGTCTCGCGCATCGTCATCGAGCCCGACGCCGTCGACGATGCCGCGTCGCATCAGCCCGCGCTGATCGGGCAGGGGCCCGACGAACGCTCGCACCACGCGATGTCTCGCGTGCAGACGCTGCTCGGGCACCGCGGCGTGCTGACGCCTGCACTCGGCGGCGGACGGACCCCGGCCGATCGCGAGGAACTCGTCCCCTGGGGTGAGGCCGCCGTGCCCTCCCGTTCCCGTGACCTCCCCTGGCCGGGGGCGCTTCCCCCGCCGCTGCCCTCCGAGGTGTATCGCGCCCCGCACCGCGTGAGCGTGACCGCCGCAGACGGCACGATCGTCACGGTCGACGAACGCGGGTTCGTCTCCGCAGACCCTGCCCGGATCGACGGGCGCGGCATCGTCTCGTGGGCCGGTCCCTGGCCGCTCGTCGAACGCGGCTGGGACCCGCAGCGCGCACGCCGGACACACCGCTTTCAGCTGGTCGACGATCGCCGCTCCGCGTGGCTCGCCGTCCTCGAAGACGAAACCTGGCACCTCGAAGGGAGGTATGCCTGATGGGCTTCAACAACCCTCCGATCTCCTGGCACGAGCTCGAACGCACCCTCAGCGGGCGCCGCCCGACCGCCGCGCCCTCCGACGCCGACGGCAGCGATAGCCCTGCGTGGAGCCGCAAGCGGGGAGCCTACGAACCGCCGCAGCTCGTCCGCCAACGAAACCGCACTCGTTACGCCGAACTGCACGCACACTCGTCCTTCTCCTTCCTCGACGGAGCCTCGTCACCGGAAGAACTCGTCGAAGAGGCGGAACAGCTGGGACTGGAGGCACTCGCCCTCACCGATCACGACGGTTTCTACGGTGCCGTGCGCTTCGCCGAGGCAGCCGAGCACACGTCGCTGAAGACGGTCTACGGCGCCGAGCTCTCACTCGACCTCACCGCGCCGCAGAAAGGGCACCCGGATCCGCAGGGCCAGCACCTGCTCGTGCTCGCGCGCGGCGAGGAGGGGTACCACCGCCTCTCTCGCGCCATCACGCGCGCACAGTTGCGCGGCGGAGAGCGTGGCCGCCCCCTCTACGATCTCGACGATCTCGCGCACGAGGCGGGCGGCGCGTGGGAGGTCCTCACGGGATGCCGCAAGGGAGCCGTCGGCCGGGCGCTTGCCGCACACGACTCGCCAAGCGCGGCAGAACGCGAGCTGCGGCGACTCATCGACCTGTTCGGACGCGATCACGTGCACGTCGAGATCACCCACCACGGCGACCCCGCAGACGATCGTCGCAATGACCTCCTCGCCGATCTCGCGGAGCGCCTGGGGCTGCCGCTCATCGCGACCGGGAACGTGCACTACTCCCGGCCGGCGAAAGCGCCGCTCGCCCAGGCGGTCGCGGCGATCCGGGCCACGCGCAGCATGGACGACCTCGACGGCTGGCTCCCCGCGACGAATCGCGCCCATCTGCGATCCGGCGATGAGATGGCTCGCCTGTTCGCGCGCTACCCCGGTGCAGTCGAGGCGTCGGCGCGTCTCGCCGATCAGCTCGCGTTCCCCCTCCGTTCGGCCCGACCCGCGCTCCCGCGGCAGCACGTTCCGGACGGGTACACCCCGATGTCGTACCTGCGCGAGCTCGTCTGGAGCGCCGTCCCGGACCGGTACCCGACGCTGCGGGACGAGGATCGCGACCGCATCGCGCACGAGCTCGACGTCATCGAGCAGAAGGACTTCCCCGGCTATTTCCTCATCGTCCACGACATCGTCGCCGAAGCAAGCCGGCGCGGCATTCTCTGTCAGGGCCGCGGATCCGCCGCGAACAGCGCCGTCTGCTACCTGCTCGGCATCACCGCCGTCGACGCGATCTTCTTCCGACTGCCGTTCGAACGTTTCCTCTCGGCGATGCGCGACGAAGAACCCGACATCGATGTCGACTTCGACAGCGACCGGCGCGAAGAGATCATCCAGTACGTCTACGAGACGTACGGTCGCGATCGCGCCGCGCAAGTGGCGAACGTCATCCAGTACCGGCCGAAGAACGCCGTGCGCGACGTCGCCCGCGCCCTCGGCTTCTCCCCCGGCCAGCAGGACGCCTGGGCGCGCCAGGTCGAACGCTGGGGTGCGTCGATCGAGTCGAATGCCGGCCACAGCATCCCCCCGCAGGTGCTCTCCTACGCCGCCGAGATCATGGGGGCGCCCCGCCACCTCGGGATCCACTCCGGCGGCATGGTGCTCACCGACCGCCCCGTCGGCGAGGTCGTCCCGATCGAACATGCCCGGATGCCGGGACGCACCGTCATCCAATGGGACAAGGACGATGCGGCCTGGATGGGGCTGGTGAAGTTCGATCTGCTCGGGCTCGGGATGCTCGCCGCCCTGCAGCACTGCTTCGATCTCATCCGGGAGGCGACGGGAGAGAGTTTCGACCTGCGTGAGCTGCCTCGTGAGGAGCCGGCCGTGTACGACATGCTCTGCCGGGCCGACTCCATCGGGGTCTTCCAGGTGGAGTCACGCGCGCAGATGGGGCTGCTCCCCCGCCTGCAACCCCGCTCGTTCTACGACCTCGCCATCCAGATCGCTCTCATCCGCCCCGGCCCGATCCAGGGCGGCGCCGTCCACCCCTTTGTGCGGCGCAAGCTGGGCGCCGAGGCCGTCACGTATCCCCACCCCCGTCTCGAACCCGTCCTGAAGCGCACCCTCGGCGTCCCGGTATTCCAGGAACAGCTCATGCAGATGGCGATGGCAGTCGGCGACTGCACGGGCGAAGACGCCGATCTGTTGCGGCGGGCGATGGGATCCAAGCGCGGCCGGGAGCGCATCGACGCCCTGCGACAGAAGCTGTTCGATGGAATGGCGCGCAACGGGATCGAGAAAGAGGATGCGGCGAGGATCTACGAACAGATCCAGGCGTTCGCGAACTTCGGCTTCGCCGAATCCCACTCGCTCTCCTTTGCGCTGCTCGTCTACGCGAGTTCCTGGATCAAGCTGCACTACCCGGCGGCGTTCCTCGCCGGCCTGCTGCGGGCGCAGCCGATGGGCTTCTACTCCCCCGCCACGCTCACCGCGGACGCGCGGCGAGCCGGCGTCGAAGTGCTCCGCCCTGACATCGTCGCCTCCTCCGTCACCGAGACGCTCGAGCCGACGGAGCCCGACGCGCGGGAGACGACGGGGAGAGCCGCGTGCCTCGCCGACCATGAGGGCGCGCCGACGGTGTTCGACCGCACTGCGCCGGACCGCTCCGGCTCTCACCGGAGAGACGGCCGCTTCGCCGTCCGCCTCGGGCTGGCAGGTGTCACGGGCATCGGTGAGGGGACCGCCCGGCGGATCGTCGAAGAACGCTCTCGCGCGCCGTTCCGGTCGATGAACGACCTCGTCCGTCGCACCGGGGTCACCGAGAAGCAGCTCGAGGCGCTCGCGACGGCCGGTGCTCTCGCCCCGTTCGGACACGGCACACGAGAGGCGCTGTGGCTCGCGGGAGCCGCAGCCGACGACAGGCCAGACGTCCTCGACGGCACGGCGCTCTCGGTGCAGCCGCCGCTGTTCTCGGATCCCTCGAGCTACGAACGTCTCGCGAACGACCTGTGGGCGACCGGCGTCTCGACTGACGACCATCCCCTCGCGCACTTCCGCGGGCCGCTCGATGCGCGCGGTGTGCTCACCTCATCCGAGCTGCGTACGCATGAGTCGGGCCGTCGCGTCGAGGTCGCGGGGCTCGTCACGCACCGGCAACGCCCTGCGACCGCATCGGGCGTGACCTTCCTCAACCTCGAGGACGAGCACGGTCTCGTGAACGTCATCTGCTCCACGGGAGCGTGGAAGCGTTATCGTCACCTGGTTCGCGATGCGCCAGCGCTCATCGCGCGCGGCATTCTCGAGCGCTCGCCAGAGGGGGTCGTGAACATCGTCGCCGACGGGTTCGAAGATCTGCGCGTCGGCGTCGATCACCGATCGCGCGACTTCAGGTGAGCGGATCGATGCCGAGCAGGTCCTGCGCCCAGAGCTGTGGCAGACCGACGTACGGAATCGCCAGGCGCATGACGCCCACCTCCCGCACCTCGTACGGCTCGCGGTCGACACCGCCATTCGCGTCTCCCTTGAGGGTGAGCACGGTCTGGCTGCTGCCGAGGGCGACATCCACGACGCGGTGGGTGACCGTGCCCGGCCCGTTGAAGCGATCGGTCGTGACGACGTCGCCGACCGACACGGCCGTCGCGTCCACACGCTCGGACACCACCACGCTGCCGATCGGCAGACCGGGCTCCATCGACCCGGAGACGACGATCCGTGGCGTCAGGCCGAGCGCCGCGAACAGCATCGTGGCGACGATGCCGATCGCTGCACCGGATGCCACCGCAAGACCGATCACACGCAACGCGATCCGGAGCGCCCTGCGCGGGGAGCCGAGACGTGGTGTCACAGCGTGTGCCACTGCCACCGCCATATCGCCCCGTTCCGCGCCAACGACACGTTGACGTCACCTGGTGTTCACCACCTGTTC
>JAJYSF010000062.1 GCA_021793715.1 Actinomycetes bacterium | reverse complement strand
TCTCAACGACGTGGATCGTCGGTCCGCAGTCGGATCGCGTCGGCGTGCGGCTCGCGCCCGCCGACGGATCCGCCCCGTTGGCGGTGCGCGACGCGGACCTGCCGAGTGAGGGGATGGTCGCCGGCGGGATCCAGGTGCCGCCGTCCGGCGAGCCCGTCGTGTTCGGCGCTGACCACCCCGTCACGGGCGGGTACCCGGTCATCGCCGTCGTTCTCGCCAGCGACCTGCCCGTCATCGCTCAGCTGCCACCCGGATCCCGGCTTCGCTTTCGGGAGTCGGATCCGTCTCGCTTCGAGCCTGCCGATGCGCTGCCGGCATCGTGCCAGAGGAGAGACTGAGGACATGATTCCTTCGCGCTTCGTTCTCGGCGATTCCTCCTACGTCCTTCGTCGCGCGAGCCGTGCGGACATCCGCGGGATCGTGGAACTGCTGCGGGACGACCGGCTCGGCGCCACCCGGGAGTCGACCGATTGGCCGCGATACGAGGTTGCGTTCGCGGACATCGCCCGTGATCCGAATCAGTTCCTCGCCGTGATCGAGGCGGTGGGTGGGGGACTGGTCGGCACGATGCAGTTGACGCTGATTCCGGGACTGTCGCGAGGCGGGGCCTGTCGGCTTCAGATCGAAGCGGTCCGCATCGCGGCTTCCGCGCGTGGTTCCGGCCTGGGCACGGCGATGATCGAATGGGCGCACGAGTACGGTCGAGAGCGCGGCGCCACGCTGGCCCAGCTGACGACGGACAGGACCCGCGCCGACGCGCTGCGCTTCTACCGCACGCTGGGGTACAGCACGAGCCACGAGGGCCTCAAGCGCAATCTCTGACCCGGTGCGGGATGGTGCTGCGGCACATGCGCGAGCGGAACGCTCCTGTCGACGGAAACTGTCTGCTCGCGCCTCAGCGCTGCGCGTGTCGATAGGCGTGCGGCGTCATGCCGAGCACACGGCGAAAGTCTCTCGTCAAGTGCGCGTGGTCGGCGTATCCGAGGTCGGCCGCGGCCTGCGCGACCGTGAGCGACGGATCCTCGCGCAGCCGCTGAGCCGATTCCTGGAGGCGATAACGACGGATGACCGCGAGAGGCGGCAGCCCGATGTATCGACGCGCGAGTCGCTGCACCGTACGAGGGGACACGTGGAGAGCCCGCGCGAGATCGTCGACGCGCACGATGTCGGGATCCGCCTCGATCTTCTCCTCCATCGCGTTCGCGAGCATTGCGTTCGGGTCGAGACGACCCACGCGGCCGGCGAGCCAGGCGCCGCAGGTCGCGACGGCGTCACGTCGCGCAGCGGCCGGTTCCTCACTGGCCATGGCCGTCGATACGTCGCGGACCAGACCGGGCGCGTCGAACGGCACCTCGTCGTCTCGAAGGTTCTGCGGATCCGAGTGGAGGGCGGCGATGCCGGCGGGCCGAAGCAGCATGCCGACCGCCCACCCCTGTCCCGTGAGATCTCGTTGCGAGGCGCGCGTGGTCGGCCCCGACAGTGTGACGCCGTCGCCCTGTACGACGAGGTTCGAGGCGGGGTACGGCAGGAGCTCCTGGCGTGAGATTTCGCCGGGAGCGAGACGCCACTGCGGGATCCAGAACCACCGCACGAACGCCGCGAGCGAAGACGGCGCGGGAACGCGATGGAAGGTCGGCAGGCGACGCGGGAAGAGGATTCCGCGCTCGTCGTCGATCTCGCCCATCACCGGATCCGCATCTGTCGTGAATCTTCAAGTGGCTGCCGCCGCGCGGAGCATACGGTCAATCTATGACACGGGACAGCGAAGCAGTGCGCGGTGTAACCGGCGAACACACGACCGCCGGACGGCCGCACGGATCCACGAGCCTGACACCGTTTCTCGCTGTCCCAGGCGCCGGGGAGGCCGTCGAGTTCTACCATTCGGTGTTCGGTGCCCGCGTCGTCGACGTGACGCGGTTCGGCGACGTCGTCGTCCACGCAGAACTCGACTTCGGGACCGGCAAGCTGCAGTTGGGCGAGCCCAACCCCGAGTTCGGGCTTATCCCGGCGCCGGAGGGCGATGCCGCGTGCTACTCGATCGCCCTGTACTGCGCGGACGTCGATGACGTCGTGCGACGCGCCGTGGATGCCGGGGCGACGGTACGGGAGCCGGTCGCGACGTTCGTATCGGGCGACAGGTACGCGTCGATCCGGGATCCGTTCGGCGTGCGGTGGTCGGTCATGACCAGGGTCGAGGACCTCTCGGAAGAGGAGAGTGCGCGGCGCGTGGCCGAATGGGCCGCGACGCAGGGGTAGCGGCTTCGCCGAGCGGCGGGAAGATCGCCGGGATTCGCCCGATCCGCGCGATTTCTCGAGATGCTTGGAGAATTCCGAGACGCTCGGCGAAGCGAGGTCAGCTGAGCTGCTCGCCGAGTTCCAACCAGCGCTCCTCGAGAGACTCGCTCTCGTCCGTGAGCGCGCGCAGATCGTCGTTGAGCTGCCGGAGGCCATCGATGTCCCCCTGGTCGTGCGCCGCCATCCTGTCGTGCACCCGCGCCACCGATGCGGCGACCTTCTCGAGCCGGCGCTCGATCGAGGAGAGCTCCTTCTCGGCGGCGCGCTTCTCGGATCCACTGAGACCAGGCTTTTCGGGCTCCGCCTGCGCCTTCGACGGGCGCGCATCCTGTGCCGCGCGCAGTTGCAGATACTCGTCGACCCCGCCGGGGACGTGGCGGAGCGTTCCGTCCAGGATCGCGTACTGCTGATCGGTGACGCGCTCGAGCAGGTAGCGGTCGTGGGAGACGACGAGAAGAGTGCCCGGCCAGGAGTCGAGCAGATCCTCCATCGCGGCGAGCATGTCGCTGTCGACGTCGTTGGTGGGCTCGTCCAGTGCGATCACGTTGGGCTCGCTCAGCAGCAGCATGAGCAGCTGGAGGCGCCGCTTCTGGCCGCCGGACAGGTCATCGACGCGCGCCGAGAGATGCTCGCGCGCGAAGCCGAGCCGTTCGAGCAGTTGTGCGGGGGAGAGATCCTTGCCGTCGACGTTGAAGGTCGTCTTCTCGCGCCCCAATACCTCGCGCACGCGGTCGGATCCGATGTCTGCAAGCTGCGAGAACTGCTGATCGAGCAGCCCGAGCCGCACCGTCTTGCCGTGCTTGACGCGCCCGGATGTCGGGGCGAGGGCTCCGGTGATCAGGTTCAGCAGCGTCGACTTCCCAGATCCGTTCGCGCCGAGGATCCCAGTGCGCTCGCCGGGCCCGATCCGCCACGTGATCCTCTTCAGGATCTCGCGACCGCCGAACGAGACCCCGACGTCGAGGAGATCGACGACGTCCTTGCCGAGCCGGGCAACCGACATCTGCTGCAGCTTGATCGGATCGCGCACGGGCGGCACGTCCGCGATCAGCTCGTTGGCGGCGTCGATGCGAAACTTCGGCTTCGAGGTGCGCGCCGGGGCGCCACGGCGCAGCCACGCGAGCTCCTTGCGCATCATGTTCTGGCGCTTCGACTCGGTCGCCGCCGCGATCCGGTCCCGTTCCACGCGCTGCAGCACGTACGCGTCGTATCCGCCCTCGAACGGTTCGACGATCTGGTCGTGCACTTCCCACGTTTTCGTGCAGACCTCGTCGAGGAACCACCTGTCGTGGGTGATGACGATGAGGCCGCCGGCGTTCTTCGCCCAGCGGCGCTTCATGTGCTCGGCGAGCCACGAGATCCCCTCGACGTCGAGGTGGTTCGTCGGCTCGTCGAGGGCGATGAGATCCCAGTCTTCGATCAACAGCGCCGCGAGGGCGACGCGTCGGCGCTGGCCACCCGACAGCTCGCCGATGCGGGCGTTCCACGGCACATCGCTCGCAAGCCCCGAGATGACGTCGCGGATCCGCGGATCTCCCGCCCATTCGTGCTCGTCCAGGTCGCCGACGATCGCGCGCGCCACGGTGCTGGACGGATCCAGGTCGTCGCTCTGCGACAGCACACCGAAGCGCACGCCGCCGCGCCGCGTGACACGACCCGACTGCGGCTCGATGGATCCGGCCAGCATTCCGAGCAGGCTCGACTTGCCGTCGCCGTTCCGTCCGACGATGCCGATGCGGTCACCCTCGTCGATGCCGAGGGTCACCGAGTCGAAGACGATGCGGGTGGGGTACTCGAGGTGCAGGGCCTCGGCCCCGAGGAGATGTGCCATATCCCTTCCAGGCTACGCGCCCCGCATCAGTCGAAGGAGACGAGGAGGTGGCGCAGCAGCGTGCCGAGCTTGCCCTGGTCGCCCGCGGACATTCCCGAGAGCATGTCGGCCTCGGCGTCGATCAGGCGCGTGATCGCCGCGTCGACGCGCGTGCGGCCCTCGTCCGTCAGCGTGACGAGCGCGCCGCGCCGGTCCGACGGATCCGCCGACCGCTTGACGAGACCGCGCTCACGCAGCCGATCGATGCGGTTGGTCATCGTGCCGCTCGACACGAGCGTCTGCTGCAGCAGTTGCTTCGGGCTCAGGCGGTACGGCTCGCCGGCGCGGCGCAGCGCCGAGAGCACGTCCCACTCCCAGAGTTCGATGTCGGTGCGCCGAAAGGCCTCACGTCGCGCTCGGTCGAGGTGGTGCGAGAGCCGGTCGACGCGGGAGAGCACCGCCATAGGGGAGAAGTCGAGGTCGGGGCGCTCCGCGCTCCACGCGCCGACGATTCGATCGACCTCGTCCTGTTCATGCGGCATCTGACGATTATCGCGCGTTCGTCGGGCGTTCGGTCGCGGCGAAGCCGGCGAGGAAGAGATCCAGGGCGCGAGCGACGTGATGTCGCTGCTCCGCGGGGGATGGGACGGCGTCGTCGCCGAGCAGCATCGCGGCGTTCACCGGCTCTCCCATGACGAGCCAGTTCAACTGCGTCGCCGCTGATTCCGGATCGGGGACGGCCAGCAGGCCGTGGGCGTCGAATTCGCGAAGCATGTCCGCGAGTACGCGCATCGCGTGGCGCGGTCCGTGCTCGTAGAGGGCGGCGGCCAGTTCCGGGGACCGTCCCTGCTCGCCGATGACGAGACGCCGCAGGCTGAGGAGCTCCGGCGCGAGGACGATGGCCAGCTGGGCCTCCAGTCGCGTCGTCAACGTGGCGCGCACGTCGGTGTCTGCATCGATCTGCGGGTGCTCACCGTGTGCGCGCCCGCCGGCGGCTGTCGTCTGGGTCGTCACGAGCGCCAGGAACAGGGCGCGCTTACTGCCGAAGTGCCGGTAGAGGGTCTGCTTGGCGACGCCGGACTCGGTCGCGATCGAATCCATTGTGACCGCGTCGTAGCCGTCGGCAAGGAACTGCCTCTCCGCGGCGAGCAGGATGGCCTCACGTTTCGCGCGCGAACTCGGTCGGAGCATTCCGCCGCTCTCCTCGTCGTCTCGGTGTGCTTGCAGAAATCATACTCGTCGGTCTAATCTCTTTCTGCGAGACTCGTCAGTCTCGAATCTCGAAGTGTGTGGACACGATCGGCGAGGAATGAGGATGAGATGACCGGAGATGACAAGCGGCTCACCTTCGAGGTGACGCTCCGGAACGCACCCGATGTCGGGTCCTGGACGGTGTTCGACGTGCCGGACTCGGTCGCCTGGTTCGGTACCGGACGGACCGTGAAGGTCGTGGGCGAGATCGACGACGTGCCCGTCGCGATCACGCTCATGCCGACCGGCCGGGGCGGACACATGGGGCCGGTCAAGGCCGCCACACGCAGGCGGCTCGGCAAGCAGGTGGGGGACGACGTCCGCGTGAGCATCGAGGCGGCATCATGAGCTTTGTGACGACGCCCGCGGGCGACCATGTCGCGTTCGATCGATACGGACCCGCCGGCGCGCCGGGTGTCCTCTTCGTCAGTGGTGCGGGCCCCACCCGGGCCGACGATCCGACGACGACCCGCACGGCGCACCTGCTCGGCGAGCGCGGTATCCAGGCGAGCGTGCACGACAGGATCGGACGCGGCGACTCCGAGGCGGACGGCCCGATCGATCTCGAGCGGGAGTTGTTTGCCATCGAGACCCTGGCGCAGGAGTTGGGCGGCCCGGTTGTGCTCACCGGTCACTCGTCCGGATGCGCGATCGCGATGCTCGCTGCCTCCCGTATCCCTTCGTGCGCGGGCCTGGTGCTGTGGGAGGCGCCGATCGGTCAGTTCGACGGGGGAGCGCCGGCATGGTGG
>JAJYSF010000061.1 GCA_021793715.1 Actinomycetes bacterium | reverse complement strand
GAACGCCGCGAGATCGACCGGCTCACCGGCCGCGACCCGCGCCGGCGCTGACGGATTCTACGCGGGCAGGCGGTCGCGGAGCCAGCGGGCGCCGTGCACGCGGGCTCCGGTGTGTTCCAGCCTTTCGCGGAGCTCACGGTCGCTCGTGATGGCGGTGACGCGCATTCCCGAGCGCACCATCGCATCGGCGCGTTCGACGATCTCGTCGTCGCCGGATCCGTCAGCGCGGAACACCGCGAGCACACCCGCGTCGATCCCGCGCGCCTCGCCCTCGACCACAGCGGCGACGAGCGGCTGCCAGTGGTCGAGTCCGAGCTCGAGATCTGCGGCGGCAAAACCTTGTACTGACAGCGCGGTCAGACGCGCGATCAGGCGCTCGGTCGCCCCCGCGCGGTCCTTCCACCAGCCATCCGGCACGGATCCGACGACGTTCGCCGCATCCACGAGCACGACCGGGTGCTCCTCAAGCGCGGCCCGCAACACGGGCCACGCGGCACCGAACGCGGGATGAAGCTCATACTGCGCGACCTCGTCGACCGGCACCCAGCGCAGCTCGACCGATTCCGGATCCGTGACCTTCGGTTCGAACGGATCCGCGACGTCCGCGATGACCGTCGTGTAGCGCCAGATGCCAACGTCGAAGACGTGCTCGGCGCGCGGAACAACCGCGCCGTCCGGCACGCCGGCCTCCTCCTGAGCTTCGCGGATCGCGCCGGCGACAGGCGTCTCGTGCTCATCGCTCAGCGCGCCGCCCGGCAACGCCCACGTGCCACCGAAGTGACTCCACTCGACGCGGTGCTGCAGCAGCACGCCTCGCCGAGCATCGTAGGCAAGAAGCCCCGCTGCACCATACCGGCCCCAGTATCTGGCGCCCTCGGCGCTCTCCACCCACGCATCACCGGGGTGCTGAGCGCGGCGCGGCGGGAGGCTGGTCATGACCCCACTCTACGAAACCGCTCGTCCCCGCCGGGGGCGAGGCGCAACGCGACGACACAGCAGACCTTGCCGACACTCTCGAAATTCGACGGGATCTGGACGAAACGCGCGTCCCGTCGAGATGGTCGGCGAATTTCGAGATGGTCGGCGAACCAACGCGCCCCGCCCGACGATAAGGCCCGCCTACCGCTTGCGCCGTTCGCGTACGCGCATGTTCACGACGATCGGGGTGCCCTCGAACGGGTACAGCTCGCGCAGCCGCCGCTGGATGAACCGTCGGTAACCGGGGTCGAGGAAGCCCGTCGTGAATAGAACGAACGTCGGAGGGCGCGTGCTCGCCTGCGTGCCGAAGAGGATCCGCGGCTGCTTGCCGCCCCGCAGCGGGTGCGGGTGCTCGGCGATGAGCTCGGTGAGGAACGCGTTGAACTTGCCCGTGGGGATCCGGCGATCCCAGTTCTCGAGAGCCTGCTCGAGCGCGGGAACCAGCTTGTCGAGTCGACGGCCGGTCTTGGCCGAGATGTTCACCCGCGGCGCCCAGGCGACGTGCGCCAGATCCTTCTCGATCTCGCGCTCGAGGAACCGGCGACGCTCCAACTGCTCCAGTTCGGGGGTGTCGAGCAGGTCCCACTTGTTGAAGGCGAGCACGAGCGCGCGGCCCGATTCGAGCACGAGCTCAATGATGCGGATGTCCTGCTCGCTGATCGGCTGACTCACGTCGATCACGACGACCGCGACCTCGGCCTTCTCGAGTGCGGTCGAGGTGCGCAGGCTCGCGTAGAAGTCGGCGCCCTGGTGCATGTGCACGCGACGCCGGATTCCGGCGGTGTCGACGAACGTCCACAGCTTGCCGCCGAGCTCGACGACCTCGTCGACGGGATCGCGCGTCGTGCCCGCGACGTCGTCGACGACGACGCGGTCCTCCCCCGCGGCCTTGTTCAGCAGCGACGATTTACCGACGTTCGGGCGTCCCAGGATCGCCACGCGGCGCGGCCCGCCGATCTCGTGCTTCGCGACCGCGGAGATCTTCGGCGTCTTCTCCATCACGGCGTCGAGCATGTCGGCGACGCCTCGTCCGTGAATGGCCGACACGGGGTGCGGCTCGCCGAGTCCGAGATTCCACAGCGGCGCGGCCTCGATCTCGTGCGAGGGATCGTCGATCTTGTTCGCGATGAGGAAGACAGGCTTCGTCGTCCGACGCAGCAGCTTCACGACGTGCTCATCGGTCGCGGTCGCGCCGACCTTCGCGTCGACGACGAACAGGATCACGTCGGCGAGTTCGATCGCGATCTCGCTCTGCGCCGCCACAGACCGGTCGATGCCCTTCGCCGAGTGCTCCCACCCGCCGGTGTCGACGAGAGAGAATCGGCGGTCGAGCCACTCGGCCTTGTACGTGACGCGGTCGCGCGTGACGCCGGGCGTGTCCTCGACGACGGCCTCGCGGCGCCCGAGGATCCGGTTCACGAGTTGCGATTTGCCGACGTTCGGGCGACCGACGATCGCAACCACCGGCAGGGCGGGCAGATACTCGTTGCCCTCCTCGTCGACGCGGATTCCCTCGAGGAGATCGGCGTCTTCCTCGTCGAGGTCGTAGTCGGCGAGCGTCTTGCGCAGCGCCTCGGCGCGCGCTTCGATCAGCTCCTCGTCGAGCTCGTCGAGGCGTTCGGCGAGGTTGTCGTCCGCGCCCTCGTATTCGTGGTCAGCGGCCATGTCGGCCCCCTTCTCGTCGCTCGTCGATGACGCGGATGACCGCATCGACCGACTCGTCGAAGTTCAGATCGGTGGTGTCGACCGTCTCGACGCCGTCCGCAGCGTTGAGGAAGTCGACGACAGTGCTGTCAGATGCATCACGGCGTCGCATCGCCTCGGCGACCTTCGCGACATCGGCGGCGCCCATCTCCGCGCTTCGCCGTGCAGCCCGCACATCGGGATGGGCGGTGAGCAGGATCCGCACGGGCGCGTCCGGTGCGACGACGGTCGTGATGTCGCGGCCCTCGACGATGACGCCGGGCTGCGACGCCTCCGCCACGATCCGCCGGAACAGTTCGTTGATCTTCGGCCGCACGGCGATGGTCTTCGCCACGCCGGAGACCGCCGCGGTCGTCTCGGGCGTGCGGATCGCGGTCGTCACATCGGTGCCGCCCACGCGGACGGAGCGCTCATCCGGGTCGAGCGAGATCTCCGGCTCGAACGTTGAGAATGCCGCCTCCACTGCATCGGGGTCGTCCGTCGAGGCCCCGCTCTGGGTGACGTGCCACGCGAGGGCACGGTAGACGGATCCGGTGTCGAGGTAGCCGAAGCCGAGGCGCCGCGCCGTCTGCTTGGACACGCTCGACTTGCCGGACCCGGCCGGCCCGTCGATGCCGACGAAGAATGTCTCAGTCACCCGTGCTCGCAATCCGCCATCCGCGTGAGGTCAGGCCTTCGACCGCGGGCTGCACCGCCTCCGGCACGACCGCGATCTCGGCGAGTCCGAGGGGCGCCCCCGGCGAGTGCTCCAACCGGAAGTCCTCGACGTTGACCCCGAGGTCGCCCAGGTCGCCGAAGAGGCGGCCGAGCTGGCCAGAGGTGTCGTCGACCATGACGACCAGCGATTCGAAGCGCCGCCGGGTGCCGTGCTTTCCCGGCAGGCGCTCGACGCCGATGTTGCCGCCACGGATCGCGTCAGCCGTCGTGCGACGCGCCCCGGGCGCGTCCGGCGCACGCAGCGCGTCTGCGACGGCGCGCAGGTCGTTCGCGAGCAGGTCGAGCTGCTCGACGATCGGATCCGCGTTCGCGGCGAGGATCTGCACCCACAGTTCCGGTGACGAGGCCGCGATGCGCGTCGTGTCGCGTGCGCCCTGACCGGCCAGCGACAGCGCCTGCTCGGGCGCATCCGCGAAGCGCGCGGCGAGGAGCGACGCGACCACCTGCGGTACGTGCGAGACGAGCGCGACCGAGCGATCGTGCTCCTCTGGCGTCATCTCGATCGGAACGGCATCGAGATCCAACGCGAGCGCCTCGACGAGCGCGAGCGCGCGGGAGGGCGTCTCTCCGTCACGGCAGACGACCCACGGGCGCCCCGTGAAGATGTCGGCTCGCGCCGAGATCGCACCGCCCCGTTCGCGACCGGCGAGCGGGTGGGATCCGATGTAATTGGTCAGGTCGATGCCGCGCTCGCGCAACGCACGCAGCGGCTCGAGCTTGACCGAGGCGACGTCCGTGACGACCGCGTGCGGGAACGCCGTCAGCTCAGCTTCGATGACATCGGCGACGACATCGGGCGGCGTGCACACGACGACGAGCACGGGGTCATCGTCATCGGTCGCTGCGCTGCCGGCGCCATAGTCGATGGCGAGCCGCAGCTGCGCGGGCGACGTGTCGGTGAGTCGCACGTCGACACCGTTCTGCGAGAGGGCGTGGCCGATGCTGGACCCGAGCAGGCCCGCCCCGACAATCCGCACGGATCCGTCGACGCGCGCTCGACGACCGGGCACGAGCGTATCGGTCGTCACTCGGTCTCCTTCTTCTCGCGGGATTCGCGCGCGAGGGTCAGCAACGCGCCGCGCTCCACTTTATCGAGTTCGCGCGTCGCACCGGAGGCGAGTGTGCCGAGATTCAGCGGGCCGAACTGTCGACGCACGAGTTCGACGACGGGGTGCCCCACCTCAGCCATCATGCGCCGCACGATGCGGTTGCGGCCCGAGTGGAGGGTCAGCTCGACGAGGCTCGAACCGCGCGAGGAATCGAGCACCCGCGCCTTGTCCGCCTGAATCGGGCCATCGTCGAGCTCGATGCCGCGGGTCAGGCGCGCGACCGTCTGCGCGGAGACGGCACCGGTGACCTTCGCGATGTACACCTTCGTGACGCCGAATCGCGGGTGCGCGAGCACATTCGCGAGCTCCCCGTCGTTCGTCAGAACGAGAAGCCCGGAGGTGTCGGTGTCGAGACGACCCACGTTGTAGAGGCGCTCCGGCCATTCGCGCGTGAACTCGCGCAGATCGCGTCGGTCCTGATCATCGCGCATCGTGCTCACCACGCCGGTCGGCTTGTTCAGCACGACATACCGCTTCGACACATCGAGCTGGACAGCCTGACCGTCGACGTCGACGAGATCGACATCGGGGTCGATGCGCGTACCGAGCTCCGTGACCACGGATCCGTTCACCCGCACACGGCCGGCGACGATGAGGTTCTCCGACGCGCGTCGCGAGGCGACGCCGGCAGCGCTGAGCGCCTTCTGCAGGCGCACGCCCTCGGGCTGTTGATCCGACATCCCTCTATTCTGACGGATCCGGCCTGATCCCTTGCCCAGCCCGCGGCTCAGGCGAAGTCGTCGAAGCCGTCCGCGCCGTCATCGAGGAGCGGAGAGACCGGCGGCAGCTCGGACAGCGCGTTGATACCGAGCTTCTCGAGCAGCAGATCGGTCGTGCCGTAGTGCATCGCCCCGGTCTCGGGATCCGCATGCATCTCGGTGATCAGCCCGCGCGCGAGCAGCGTGCGAACGACGGAGTCGACGTTCACAGCGCGGATCTGGGCGACCTGCGACCGCGTGACGGGTTGCTTGTACGCGATGACGGCGAGCGTCTCGAGCGCCGCCTGCGACAGCCGCGCCGGGGCCTGGTCTCCGATGAAGGACGTGACGATGTCGTCGAGGCTCTCGCGCACATAGATGCGCCACCCGCCCCCGACCTCGCGCAGTTCGAATCCGCGCACCGGTCCGGCGTCCTCGCCGTCGTAGTCGGCCTTCAGCGCAGCGAGCGCGCGTCGCACTCCCGCGACGGGTGCGCCGACCGCGGTCGCGAGGTTCACGACGCTCATGGGCTCGTCTGCGACGATCAGCATCGCTTCGAGCCGCCGGCGCACCTCGACGTCGTCAGTTGTCATAGTCGGCTCCCAGCGTCGCAAGAGTCTCGTCGGTCCACGTCTCGGCCACCCACCGCACCGTCAGCTCGCCGAGCGGTTCGAGCTGTTCGAAGGCGACGGCCGCGTGCCGGTACAGCTCGAGGATCGAGATGAAGCGCGCCACGATGATGCCGGGCCCGTCGGCGCCCGCCGCGAGCTCACGGAACGTCGTGGATCCGAGCGCGCGCAGCGACGACACGACGATCGCGGCCTGCTCACGAATAGACACCTGCGGCGCGTGCAGATGGTCGAGCCCCACGGTGGGAATCTCGCGCGGCGCGAACGCGAGGGTCGCGAGCGCCGCGAAGTC
>JAJYSF010000060.1 GCA_021793715.1 Actinomycetes bacterium | reverse complement strand
GATTGCGAAGCTGATGAAGTTATCGACCGTGACGGGGGCGTGGTCGCCGAACAGGTTGATGACGATGTCGCCGTGGTTGGTGTGAAGCGTGGCGACGGCGGTGTGCTGAGTCATTCCTCCATTCTCTCAGAGAACGCCGATCCCATCGCCGTGACGCCCCTCAACGTGGCAGGATGGGAAAAAGTTCGTCACAACGCGGGAGGGCACACACGTGAGCGTCAACCTCAGCCGAAAGCGCAAGAAGGAGCTCCGCAAGCTGCAGGGCACCGCCAACCAGGTGTTGGAGGCCCAGCGTGCTGTGGCGTCTCAGGCCGCCGATGTAGCGCGTGCCGCGGGCAAGCAGCTCAGCGCCATCAACCAGGAGGTTCTCGCTCCTGAGGCTCGGAAGAAGTACCACGAGTACGTCGAGCCTTATGTCGACCGTGCCGCGCCGTACGTGCGCGACGGTTACGGCAAGAGCAAGAAGTTCTTCGACAACCGCGTCATCCCCGCAGCCGGGGGCGCCGTCGGGCGCGCGATCGGCGCGTACGACGCGACCGCGGCAAAGCTCGGCAAACGACAAATCATGGTCGAGCCGCCGAAGAAGAAGACGAGCGCGGGCGCCGTCATCGCCGCCGTGCTCGGCATCGCGGCCGCCGTCGGCATCTTCGTCGTCGCGTGGAAGACGCTCAGCGCCGAGGACGAGCTGTGGGTGGCCGACGAGGCCGTCGCAGCCCCCGACGCGTAAGGCTTTCACCGAGAGGGACGGAGATCGAAATGGTCTCCGTCCCTCTCGCGTTCCGTGGGGTCGGCGCCGACAGGTACGCGCATCCCCCTGATCGGCTCCTTCCGAATGGGACGCGTCTCCCATGTAGTTCGTGGTCGAGACGCGATTGCGGGCAGGAGACGACTGTGCGCGGATGATCGCCGCGTCGTGGACGGGAGCATGGGCATCCCTCTCCGGGGACCTACCCTCCCCGCGCCGGTCAGCTCTCGTCGTGGTCGGCGAGGCTCGCCCACGTATCAGCGAGTGCTTCCATCTGGTCACCGCTCAACCGGTCGAGGAAGAGACGTCGGATGCCCGCGTACTGTTGCTTCCATGCCTTCCGCAGCAGCGCCCTTCCCTCTCGCGTGAGGGTCAACTCGTAGCTGCGAGCATCGCTGGCCGCACGACTTCGCTCGATGAGACCGCGCTGTTCCAGCCGATCTGCGAGGCGCGACAGCCCCGGGCCGGACATTCCTCTCTTTTCCGCCAACTCGGTCAAACGCAGCCCGACTCGACCCGCCTCACCCAGCAAGCCGAGGACGCTGTACTCGGCCATGCTCAGCCGGAAAGGTGCCAGGCCCTCTCCCAGCTCACGCCAGATGCGATCGTGCGTGACGAGGAAGCCCCGCCACGCATCGTCCTCCAATTCGCTGAGCCCGTTCGTTGCCATGGCACAAATCTAGTCCGTCGTGAGCTTCGGGAATAGTTGCGTGCGCACGCATGTTAATGACCTCGAGACCGCTACGGAAAGGATGCAGGCGATGGCCTTCGAGATCGGAATAATGACCTTCGGTGAAATCACGGAGGACCCCACAACCGGGGTGGTTCGCACCCCTCATCAGCGTGCCAGGGAGACGATCGAGCTCGCCCGGGTCGCCGACGAGGTCGGACTAGACGTGTTCGGTATGGGCGAGCACCATCGCAGTGATTTCGTGGGCTCGGCACCGACCATCGTGCTCGCGGCCGCGGCCGAGGCGACGAAGCAGATCAGGCTCGCCAGCGCCGTCACCGTCCTGAGCTCTGACGATCCGGTGCGCGTGTGGGAGCAGTTCGCCACCATCGATCTGATCTCCGCGGGACGGGCGGAGATCATCGCGGGCAGGGGCTCCTACACCGAATCGTTCCCGCTGTTCGGCTACGACCTCGCGGACTACTCCGAGCTCTTCCGCGAGAAGCTCGACCTTCTCCTGCGCATCCGCGAGCAGAACCCGCTCACGTGGAAGGGAAGAATGCGTCCGCCCCTGATCAACGCCGATATCGCACCCCGCCCCTACGCTGACACCATCCCGATCTGGGTAGGCGCCGGTGGCTCGCCCGCGTCGGCCGTCAACGCCGGAACACTCGGCGTGCCGCTGGCGCTCGCCATCCTCTTCGGACCGATGAGCATGCTCACCGACGCTGCAGAGCTCTATCGTGCGGCGGCCGAGCGCTCGGGCCACGATCCCGCCTCGCTCCCGATCAGCATGAGCGTCGGGGGCTACGTCGGCAGCAGTCCGAAGCAGGCACGAGACATCATGTACCCGCACTTCGCGCAATTCATGATGGAGCACAACCACCAGCGCGGCCGCGGGATGCTCCTGCCCCGCGACGCCTTCGAAGCGAGCGCCTCTCCCGCCGGCAGCTACATCGTCGGCGACGCAGACGAGGTCGCGGAGAAGATTCTCCGTTTCCGGGAGATGTACGGCCTCACCCGCATCATCATCCAGATCGGGATGGGAAGCATGCCGCAGAAGGACCTCCTCGGCGGCGTCGAGCGCCTCGGCACCGAAGTGGCCACCGCTGTCCGCCGCGAGCTCGGCGATGAATGAGCCCGGGCGGGTGCGCGTCACCGTCGTGAACGGAAGCCCGAACGTGCGGTCCAAGACGATGGGTTTGGTCGACGTCGTGCTCGATGTGCTGTCACAGAAGGCCGCCGTCGACGTCCACCGTGTCGACGTCTACCACCTGGGTGGCGGCTTCACCGAGGCGACCGAGCGAGAAGGAGTCTCCCCTCAGCTCGAAGAGCAACTCCGCGCCGCCGAAGAGGCCGACCTGCTCATCGCTGCGACCCCGATCTACCGCGGCTCATACACGGGATTGTTCAAGCACTTCTTCGACCTGATCGAGCAGTACGCCCTTGCCGACAAGCCCGTCCTGCTCCTGGCCACCGGGGGCGGCGAGCGCCACGCACTCGCCCTCGATCACGCCCTCCGGCCACTCTTCGCGTTCTTCCAGGCACGCACCCTCCCGGTCGGAGTGTTCGCTGCGGCCGGCGACTTCGACGGCACACTGCTGCTAAATCCGCGCGTCTACAGCCGCATCGCGGTGGCCCTCAGCGACGCGGAGCACCTCTTGCCTCGAACATCGCCGTAAAAACGGGTCGATTCGTGTCACTCATCAGCCCGCGGCTGACGGGGCAGCCGCGGTTCGCGCCATCGGATTACCGCCTGGAGCATGCACACCTCGTTCTACAATCAATACTCATGAACAACGGCCCCACTCGTCGCGTGCGCGAAGCGGCCGTAGCGCGCGGTGTCGACATCGAGATCCGCGAGTCACCTCGTGCCGGATCCCTCGAAGAGGCGGCCGCGGCGCGCGGCATCACGCCAGCAGACATCGTCAAGACGCTCGTCGTGAAGGGGAAGGGCGATCAGTACTACTTCGCGCTCGTGCCGGGCGACCGCGCGATCTCATGGGCGAAGCTGCGCGCCGTCGTCGGCGTGAACAAGCTCCGCATGCCGGAGCCCCACCTCGCGCTCGAGGCGACGGGCTATGAACGCGGCACGATCGTGCCCCTCGGATCCACGACCGACTGGCCCGTCTACGCGGACCAGCGCATGGTCGGCAAACGCATCTCGATGGGCGCCGGCGCGCACGACTATTCTCTCTTTGTCGACGCCGACGCGTTGCTGGCCGCCTACGGCGCGACGGTCGCCGACATCACGGATCCGATCGACGGGATCCGCGGCAACCTGCCGAAAGAGTAGGGCGTGTCTGCTTATTTGCGCCGTCGCGGCCAGCGCAGGAGGCGACTAATAAGGAGACGCGCCCTCGTCAGACGATCGCGGCGAGGCGCTCGACCGCGAAGCCGTAGCCTTGGATCCCCGCGCCCGCGATGACGCAGGCCGCGAGGCCGCTGAGGTACGAGCGGTGGCGGAACTCCTCGCGCGCGTAGACGTTCGACACGTGGATCTCGACGAACGGCATCGCGACGGCCTCGAGCGCATCTCGGATCGCGATCGACGTGTGGGTGTAGGCGCCGGGGTTGATCACGATGCCGATGCAGTCCTCGCGCGCGGCGTGAATCGCGTCGATCAGCGCGCCCTCCGAATTCGACTGGACGAAGCGCGTCGCCAGTCCGTGCGCCACCGCCGCGGTCGACGCGACGCGCTCCGCATCGGCGAGCGTGTCGGTCCCGTACACCGCCGGGTTGCGCGTCCCGAGCAGGTTGAGGTTCGGGCCGTTGAGCACGAGGATCCGCTTGTCCATGCGGCCAGCGTACCGGTGTGACGAAATCGTTGGACACAGTGCTCGCCCGCCGCCCGTGCGAGCGCTAGTTTATGGATATGCCGTGAATCCGCGGCACGCAGACCGACAGCTGTCACCGTCGACAGAAGGGCACCTCCATGGATTCCGTGATCCTGATGCTCATCGGGCTCGCGATCTTCGCGACCGGATATCTCGTCTATTCGAAGTACCTCGGTAAACGCGTTCTGAAACTCGACCCCGCGTTCCGTACGCCGGCGCACGAGAAGAACGACGGCATCGACCATGTGCCGACGAACAAGTTCGTGCTGTGGGGCCACCACTTCACGTCCGTCGCGGGCGCCGCCCCGATCGTCGGGCCGGCCGTCGCCGTAATCTGGGGGTGGCTGCCGGCCTTCCTCTGGGTCACGATCGGCACGGTCTTCTTCGCGGGCATGCACGACCTCGGCGCCCTCTGGGCGTCGGAGCGCAACAAGGGCCGATCGATCGGTGCCCTCGCGGCGCGTTACATCGGCAAGCGCGGCTCGTATGTGTTCCTGCTCGTGATCGGCCTCCTGCTGCTCATGGTGATCGCGGCGTTCGCCGTCGTGATCAAGAATCTGCTGATCGGCAACCCGAGCGCCGTGATCCCCGCGTGGGGAGCGATTCCGGTCGCGCTGCTCATCGGGCTCGCGGTCTACAAGCTGCGGTGGAACCTCACCGCGGTCACGGTGGTCGGCGTCGTCGCGCTCTACGCCCTGATCGTGGTCGGCGACGCGGTGCCGGTGGTGCTGCCGGATCCGATCCTCGGCATGAGTCCGGGGACGTTCTGGATCGTCGCGCTGTTCGTCTACGCGGGCATCGCGTCGCTGCTGCCGGTGTGGCTGCTCCTCCAGCCGCGCGACTACATCAACGGTGTGCAGCTGTTCATCGGTCTCGCGACCCTCTTCGTCGGCACGCTCATCGCGGGCCTCTTCTTCGGCAACGGCTTCGTCGCACCGGCGATCAATGCCGGCGTCCCGGAGGGCACCCCGTCGATCTGGCCGCTGCTGTTCGTCACGATCGCGTGCGGTGCCATCAGCGGATTCCACGGCGCCGTAGCTTCCGGCACGACCTCGAAGCAGCTCGACAAGGAGCCCGACGCACGCTTCGTCGGCTACTTCGGTGCTGTGGGCGAGGGCCTGCTCGCGCTCGGTGCGATCCTCGCGACCACCGCGGGGATCCAGTCGGTCGCGCGTTGGGAAGAGGTGTACAGCGCCTTCAACGAGGGCGGAGTCAACGCGTTCGTCGAAGGCGGGGGCAACATCATCGAGATGGGCCTGGGATTGCCGCAATCCCTCTCCGCGACCGTGCTCGCGACCATGGCGGTGCTCTTCGCGGCCACGACAATGGACACCGGCGTTCGTCTGCTCCGTTTCGTGTTCCAGGAAGCCGCCGAGGTGATCGGCTTCAAGATGAGCAACGTCATCGGTACGCTCGCCGTGCTCGCCGTCTGCATGGCCCTCGTGTTCAGCCAGGGCGTCGACGGATCCGGCGGGCTCGCGATCTGGCCCCTGTTCGGTACGACGAACCAGCTGCTCGCGTCGTTGACGCTGATCATCGTGTCGATCATGCTGATCCGCAAGCGGCGCAACTATCTCGTCGCGTTGATCCCGCTCGTGCTCGTGTTCATCGCGGCGTTCTGGGCGGCGATCGTTCAGGTGGGGACGTTCTGGAACGGCGGTCAGGAGACGAACTGGCTGCTGCTGATCCTCGACGTGATCATCATCGTGGCGACGATCTGGGTCGGCATCGAAGGGATCGCGGCCATGCGTCGCGCGGCGACGGCTCCGCCGGAAGACGAAGACGCCGACCTCACCGACCACGTGACCGGTCGGATCCCGATGGTGAAGTGACGGTGTCGTTCTCGTCGCGCTGGGTCGCCTTCTCGAAGGGGCTGAACGA
>JAJYSF010000059.1 GCA_021793715.1 Actinomycetes bacterium | reverse complement strand
GCGGATCCTCAACCACCCGCACGCGGAAGCGCCCGGTGTCTTCGAGCAGCGTCGTGAGCCACTGGTTGTGCTGCCGGAAGCTGCGGAACTCATTGTCGTGTTCCCGGGTCATGTGGCCCGAAAGGATCAGGACGTTCAGCACGTCAGACATCGCCCGGAGCCCCTCACGCCAGCACGAGTTCGCGCTCGACGGGAACGCGGTTCGTGACGTAACGACCGGGGCCGCCGTCGACGCCGGGCGCGATCTGCATGTAGAGCAATCGCATCGTGAGCACGACCTCGACGGTCACCTTCTCACCTGCGGCCGGCGGATCGTCGAGCGCGATCACCACGTCAGGACGATCGGCGACGAACCAGAGGGTGTCCCACTGTTCCGGAAGCTCTTCGACGCGGTAGCTGCGCCCCTGGAGCTCGAAGCGCAACCGGTCGCGGGGGACCTCGACCCCGTTGACCGAGGCCGACACGTCGTCCACGGCCGACAGCCAGAGACTGCGGTACCAGGGGATCTGCACGGAGACCGCCAGCCCGGCGTCGGTGCGACGCACATCCTTGTCGGAGAACAGCGAATTGTGAGTGGCCATGATGGTGCCTCCTAGGCGAAGGTATCGGTGAAGTGCTCGTGCGCCACCGGCGGCACGGGCTCGAGCTTCTGCACGGTTTCTGGGCTGTACGGATGGTTGGTCGTCGGCACAGGTTCGTCGGCAGGCGGCATGAACACCGGCTTGCCGTCGTCGCCGAAGTACATGAGGTCGAGATCGAATGCACCCTGGTTCTTCAGGCCGAAGCTCACCCAGTTCTCTTCGAACGGCGCGCGGGCGAGCTCGTAGCAGCGGAACTTCCAGAACTTCCACTCGCCGTCCTGCTTGAGGAAATCGATCGCGTACTTGCACCACACCCAGTGCGCCCAGACCTTCTGCCCCAGCACCTCGTCCGGCGAATACATGTCGGGAAACGCCTCGGCCACCTTCGGGTCGGTGAGGCCCGACTCCGTGCCCGCCATCAGCCAGACGCCCTTGGCGGTCTGGCCGTCGCCCGCCACCTCGATCACCGGCGTCGTCGTGGCGTGCAGGATGAGCTTCCCCGCCGGCGTCGGACGGTCGCGGTGATAACGCGTGACACTCTCCCACGTGGTGTACTGCCCCGCGTTGGTGTAGCGCGCGCGGATACCTTCGGTCCCCTCCTTCACCCACAGCGGGATGATCTGCTCGTCTTGAAACGCGTTGTGCAGATACATGTAGCGGTTGAAGAGGTTCTCCACCTGCCCGCGATCCTCGGCGCGCTGCGCCAGGCGCTCCGCACAGGAGACCCGGTCGCGCAGTCGCGCGACCTCGTCCGCCAGTTCGGTGATTCGCGCATCGACAACGGTGTCGGCCATGTCACTCCTTGTGTGTTCACGACGTCGGCTGATTCACGACTTCTCGCGCTCAGCCACCGTCTCTTCGATGGCACCGCGCATCAGCGCGTGCTGCTTCTTCACGAGGTCGATCGGATCCGCCTCGCCGAGATCGGAGAATGCGTGGCCTTCCCACTCGCTCGAGAGGTAGCCTTCGAATCCGCCCTTGACGAACTGCCGTACGATGCGCGGGATGTCCATCGCGGGTTCCTCGCCGTCCGGCCCGATGTCGTAGAACTTCGCGTGGACGTGGAACATCTGCGGCATGATGTCGAGCCACTCCTCCGGCGGCACGAGCCCGTGCATGTTGAACGCGAGCCGGGTGAACGGCCCGAAGCGCAGGAAGTCCACGCCCTCGCCAGTCAGGTAGTCCTCGAACTTCTGATTGCGCACATGCATGGGCGTCGGTTCGCGCCAGATCTCGTCCATGACCGAGAAGTGCTTCTCGTCCATCCCCATCTCGCGAAGCGTCCGCAGCAGCGTCGGCGAGAGGCTGTGCATGGTCGACGAGAAGTCGGCCGTGAAGCCGAGGCGCTCGGACTGCAGCTCGTCATACATCTCGCGGATCTGCAGCACCTCGGGGGAGTTCGGGCCCAGCGGAGCGTGGATCTCCAATCCGAGCTGCTGGTCGTACTTCTCCGCCAGCGGCAGCAGGCTGCGCAGCAGCTCCTTGCCGTGGGAGCGGATGACGATCCGCTTGAAGCCGAGTGTGTGCGCCGTCTTCAGCTGTCGCGCGAGGAACTCGTGCTCCTCATCCGGCGTCATGTCGCGGTGCTTGCGGCGCCCCATGTCGAGGTTCGTGCCGACGGCGCTCGGCTCGAGTTCGCACTCCTCGAGCGTCTTGAACCAGAGGTCGACGAACTCCTTGTCGACGTCGGGGTAGGTGCGCAGCAGCTGCGCGATGTTGAACTCGACGCCCGGCCCGATGCCCTGCTCCGCCACGGCGCGGATGAGGGTCTCGGGCGTGTACTGCCCGGCGGCGAACTCGCTCGTCATCGAGTACAGGGTGGTACCGAGTTTGATCCCGGTGCCGGCGATTCCGTCACTCATCGGGAGACCTCCTTCTTGTCTGCAAGAGCGTGGTGTGCGGCAAGCACCGTGCGCGCGTCTGCGGCGCCGGTGACCATGCGCGATCCGGCGTTCTCGGCAGCCGAGCGCTGCACGGCCTGCTCGTCGCGGACGATATCGAACGGGCTCTGCCAGTTGTTCCAGTGCCATCCCTCGTACTCGCTCGAGACCGCACCGGAGTAGCCGTTCTTCACAAGCAGCTCGATGAGATCACGCACGGGCACGGACGGCTCTTCCCCGTTCTCATCGATGCCGAAGAACTTCGCGTGCACGTGGTGGATCCACGGCATGATCTCGAGCCAGTCGTCCACGCGCGCCGGCCCAAACAGGCCGGTGCCGTTGATGCCGAAGTCGATGCCGAGGTCGGGACGCCCGTGCTGCGACGCGAGGCCGATGAAGCGACCGAAGCGCTGGTTGTGCTCCTCCTGGTCCGCGGGCGGCCCTTCCCGATAGAAGTCGTCCCACAGGTTCACGACGGCGGTGAGGAGCTCCTCGCTCGCGCCGCGGCGGCGGTACGACTCCACGAGCGACGGGGCGAATCCCGAGACGGTCGCGCCCCAGTCCATCGTGAAGCCGAGGTACGGGGATCCGACCTTCTCGTAGCGGTCGCGGAGGGCGAGGATCCGCGGGTGCGACGCGTACTGATCGGCGTGCACCTCCAGCGCGAGCCTGACGCCGTGGCGCTCGGCGATGGGGGCGAGCTGCTCCATCGAGTCGGGCGTGATCGAGATCTGCACGCGCGCGACGGGGAAGCCGAGCTTCGCCGCCGCCTCGATCTGGCGGGTCATGTACGCGATCAGCTCGTCCTGGTTCAGCAGACGGTCGCGGTGGATCCCGATGTCGGCGTTGATCGCGAGCGACGTCGGCACGAGGTCGACCTCATCGACGAGGTCGCGGAACCAGCCGGCGAAGCGATCGTCGACGTCGGGGAAGCCGCGGAGGCTCGAGAAACCGATGACCTCGAGTCCCGGGCCGTACCCGTCGGCCGCGACCTTGCGGATGAGGCTCTCGAGGTCGTATTCGCGTCCGTGGAACGCGCGGGTGAAGCTGTAGAGCGTGACCCCCTGGATCGGGGTGCCGAGCGCGGTCATGCGGCCACCGCCTTCATGATCTTGGCATCGTGTTCGTCGATGTGCAGCACTTCACCGTCACCGATGACGATGTACGGGATGAACAGGGTGAGATCGACGGCGACCTCGTGCTCGGCGTTGGGGTCGATCGCGAGATCTCCCGACAGCACGGCCGAGTCGAGGGGGAACCACCACGATTCGGTGTCGTCGACCATCTCCGCGAACGTGCGCGAGCGGCCGTTCATCTCCCAGCGGAGCGAGTCGGCCGGCGCCGCGACGCCGTCGATGGTCAGGGTCGCGCCGGAGATGCACGACGCGGGGAGCGCGCGATACCAGGGAATGCGCACCTCGACCGATGCGCGGGATCCGTCGCTGGTGAGCGTGCCCTGCTCGATGATGCGGTCGGGAATCACCGGAGCCTCCTCATCCTTGTTGTTGTTTCATACATACTATTGTCTCTTTTCTACGTAAGTCAACGAGTCGTCCAGACGGGAGGAGTCTGCGTCAGCCCAGGCGAGCGGCGATGCGACGGGCGCCGCGCACCGCAAGAGCAACCGACGTGAGGGTCGGGTTGCAGGCGGTCGAGGTGGGGATCACGCCATTGCCGGCGACGAAGACGCCCGGCGCCTCCCACACCTCGCTGAACGGATCGCAGACGCTCGCGCCGTCGTCGTCGCGGCCCATCCGGACCGTGCCCTGGTAATGCAGCGATGATCCGAACGGCAAGACGAAGGGATGTTCGTCGAGCGGCTCTCCAACGGCGCGACCGAGGCGAGCGATCTCCTCCTTCGCGCGCGAGATCACCGCGTGATCCGTGTCAGTGAGGGTGTAGTGGATCCGCATGGCCGGCATACCGTAGGGGTCGAGTTCGGCCTCGTCGAAGGCGACGCGGTCCGACGCCTGCAGGTCCTTCGCGCAGAAGAACCCGAGCCCCACGATGGAACCGGGCACGACCGGATCGTCCTCGGCGAGCGGGATGGGTGACGCGTCGAGTTGCATGATCTGGCCGTGGAACGGGAGCGCGTCGCTGTACGGCACCCAGCTAACGCCGCTCGTCTCGCTCAGCACGCCTGCCTCTGCGGGCTCTTCGGCGGGAGCCGAGACGTCGCGCAGCCGCGACGCGAACACGACCTGGGTCTGGTCATTGAGATAGCGGCCGAGCGCGGCGGGACGGATCCCGGATGCCCACAGCACCTGCGGGGTGCGCAGCGCGTCGGCGGCGACGACGACGAACCGCGCCGCGACGGTGTGGAGCGAGCCGTCGCGCACGTCACGCACCTCGACGCCGGCGGCGCGGCCGTCCGCGAGGAGAACCCGCGTGACGAGCGACTCATCGTGTAGCGAGAACGCCGGGTTGGCGCGCGTGACGTCGCCCAGCACGACGTCGGATCCGGACCAGACGAGTCGTCCGTCGTCGCGCCTGCGGACGGCGAGCGGCATGCGCTGGACGCGACGGTCCTCCGGGCGCCCGTCGTCGACCGCCGCCGCGAGCCGTTCCCGCACGAGCTCTGAGAACGGCGCCGCGTCGAAGGCGTCGGCCGTGACGCCGAGCAGGCGGTCGCCCTCGGCGAGCAGCTCGTCGAAGACGCCCTCCTCGTCGAGGAAGCCGATTCGTTCAGAATCGCCCGGCCGAGGGCACGCCGCGGTCCAGTGCGCACTCATCCCGCCGACGTTGCTCGAGAACGCGGCGACGGGCAGCCCGTCCTCGCCCTCCTGGATGTACCCGTCGTCGAGGAGGTACGTTCCGGGGCGTGCCCGGCGGTCTCCCGCTTTGACCGCACCCGGTGAGCTCACGGTCGCGGCGCCCGCGCCCGGCCCCTCGGATCGTCGCTGCGCTTCGGCGAGCCCCTCGGGATCCGCGATGTTCCTGACGTGCGCACCCGGCGGGTCCGTTACCGTCGGCCCGACCTCGAACATCGCGACCGTCGTTCCCGGTGCCGTCTCGGAGAGGATCCGCGCGTATGCGGCACCCGTGGGGCCGGACCCGACGATCACCACGTCGACCGACTCCGGGTATCTGGTCATGCGACGGCCGCCCATTCCACGATCCGCCGCACCGACGCCGCCGAGGCCGACTGCGGGTAGTACTCGAGCCCGATGGGTCCGTCGTATCCGGAGGCGCGGAGAGTGCGGAGGCGCGCGGGCCAGTCGAGCTCTCCCGTCCCCGGTTCGCCGCGGCCCGGCGCGTCTGCGAGCTGCACGTAACGGATGAGGTCGCCCGCGCCCTCGAGCTCGGCGGCCATGTCCTCCCCCTCGACGGCGGAGTGATAGATGTCGTAGAGGATCCCGAAGTCCGGCGAGTCGACGCCGCGCGCGACGTACGCCGCCTCCGCGGTGCGGTCGAGCAGCGAGCCGGGGTGGTCGACGCGGATGTTCACGGGTTCGAGGACGAGCGTGATGCCGGATCCGTCGATCTGCGTGACGGCCTTCTGGTAGATCTCGACGAGCTTGTCGAGCTGCACGTGTCGTTTCCAGCCGCCGAAGCCCGTGCCGCTGCCGACGACGATGCGGGGGCAGCCGAGGTCGCGGGCGATCGCGACGCCCTCGTCGAGCTTGCGGAAGAACTCGGAGTGATCCCACGGCGGGATCATGAACTGCGTGCGCGGTTCGGACAGT
>JAJYSF010000058.1 GCA_021793715.1 Actinomycetes bacterium | reverse complement strand
ATCTCGAGCCAGGAGTGCGACTCGATGACCTCGCCGGACGCGTCGAGGACGCCCACGAATGCCGTCACGATGCGGTCGTTCGCGACATCGATGCCGGTCGTCTCGAGGTCGAAGACACCGACGCGCGTGAAGAGCGCACCGCTTCCTTCATCCGGAAACCGCGCCGTGATGTCGTCGAATGCCATGCGCAGCTCCTCGGGTGAGTCCATCATCAGGCGGCCGTCGACGTCGATCAGCGCCTCGTGCGGCTCGGCGCTGGACCGGCGACGCGCCGCCGCCTGCTGGCGCGGGCGACGTGGCACCCACGAATCCTTCTCGCCTGGATGATCGAGATCCTCCACGGCGAAGAGCGGCGGGGGATCGGGCCACGACGTCTTCATACTCATCGACCGTATGGCCACTGAGCGCGGACGCGGGTGCGCCACGCCACGAACGCGCACCCTAGACTCGAACCGTGTCCGCGGTGCCGTCCTACTACGCCCACCAGCTCGACCGGATCCCCGTCGTGCGGCGCGTCGTCGATGCGGGCGGCACCCAGACCGCGTACTGGACGTATGGATCCGACGATGCCGTCGTCACCATCCTCGCTGTGCACGGATTCCGCGGCGACCATCACGGCCTCGAGCCCGTCGTCGCGCACCTCCCCGACGTGCGCTGGATCATGCCCGATCTGCCGGGGTTCGGTGAGACGCCACCCATCGCGGGGCGTGCCCACGACATCGACGCCTACGCCGAGTGGCTCGCCGAGGTCGCCGCGCGCATCGCGCCCGGAGCGATCGTGCTGGGGCACTCCTTCGGCTCGATCGTGGCCGCCGCGGCCGTTGCGCGCGGCCTGGCCACGCCGAAGCTGATTCTCGTCAACCCGATCGGCGCGCCGGCGCTGGCCGGTCCCCGCGGTCTGCTCACTCGGCTGGCCGTGTTCTACTACCGGTTGGGTGCGTGGCTGCCCGAGCGCCTCGGCACCTGGCTGCTGCGCACGCGACTGATCGTGCGCGTCATGAGCGCCGCCATGGCGAAGACGCGCGACAAGGCCCTGCGACGCTGGATCCACGACCAGCACGACCGGTTCTTCTCCCGCTTCAGCGACCGCGAGACGCTGCGACAGGCCTTCGTCGCGAGCGTCAGCCACGACGTCCGCGAGTTCGCGGCGGACATCTCCTGCCCCACGCTCCTCGTCGCCGCCGTCCAGGACGACATCACGCCGATCGAGGCGGAACGCACGCTCGTCAGGCTGTTCGAACAGGCCGAGCTCGTCGAGATCGACGACGTCGGCCACCTGATCCACTACGAGCGGCCGAGTGAGGCCGCCGCGGCGATCAGCCGTTTCATCGAGCCTCGCGGCGAGCGAGCTCCATGAGGCCGGACACGCGATAGGGGATCGAGTCGCTCATCACGAGCCGCGTCTCCGTGCGCTCGACGCCCTCGATCGAGAGGATCCGCGCGTCGACGTCGAAGAGGTGCCGTGCGTCGCGACAGGCGACGAGCGCGATCAGGTCGACCTGTCCCGACACGCCGTGCACCTGCACGACCTCGGGAACGCGGCGCAGCTCTTCGGTGATTTTCGGCAGACGCGATTGCACCAGGCCGATCGAGATGAAGGCCTGCAACGGGAAGCCGAGCGCCGCGGGCGAGATCGACCGTTCGAACGAGTGGAACACGCCGGATTCGTCGAGTCGCGCCATTCGCGCCTGCACCGTGTTCCGCGAGAGCCCGAGCTTCTCGGCGAGCGCGACGACGGTCGCGCGGGGATCGACGCTGAGCGCGGCGATCAGTTCGAGGTCAACGTGGTCGAGAGTGGCCATCACGGTGACAGTACCAGTGGAGGTGGCGCTGTCTGCACATTATGCTCAATTGTTACGCGAGCAAGTGCGCGCGATGGGTGATCACGGCGCGAATAGTTCTCAGCGTGGTGAACCGTGGTAACCGATCACCCGTGCCCCGGAGGAGGTCAGCTCGATGATCTGCTGGGAGCCGTTTCCGATGCGCTCGTCGGGGCGGGGAAGCTCTCCGTCGGTGATGTGGCGCAGGATCTGTCCGATGAGTCCGCCGTGCGCGACGGCGACGACCGGGTCGTCGCCCGCGATGTCAGCGATCTCCTCGAGCGTGGCGAAGGCGCGATCGCGCAGCTCGTCGACCGTCTCCGCATCCGGCACGTCCCGGCCACCGGGGAAGCGCTGCCAGAAATCGGCGACGAGGAGCCCCTCGGCGGCGCCGTAGTTGCGCTCGCGCAGCCCCTCGCGGAGGCGGGGGCCACCGAGACCGATCGTGCGGCCGATGATCTCGGCGGTTTCCTTCGCGCGAACCAGCGGGCTGGCGAACAGGTGGGTGTAGTCGCCGCCACGCAGGGCCTCGCCAGCGGCGGCCGCCTGCGCGCGACCGGTGTCATTGAGAGCGATGTCGCTGTGCCCCTGAACGCGACCTGCGCGGTTCCATTCGGTCTCGCCGTGGCGTACGAGTGCGATAACTGTCACACCGTCGACCCTAGGCGAGCGCGTCTGCGAGCTCGGTCAGGATGTCGCTCGTGCCGCCGTCGATCTTGGCCGTCGCCCGTGCGTCAGCCTTCGTCTCGCCGCGATTGACGATGACGACTGGATGCCCGAGACGCCGCGCCCGCTCGACCAGTCGGATCCCGCTGTTGACGACGAGCGAGGATCCGGCGACGAGCAGGGCGTCGCTCGCGCGCACGAGCTGCTCCGCGTGGCGGAATCGTCCTACCGGGATGAACTCGCCGAAGAACACCACGTCGGGTTTGAGCATGCCCCCGCACACGGTGCAGTCCGGCACCACGAGGTCGACGACGGCGTCGGGGGCGACGTCGCCGTCGGGTCCGAGCGGCACCGAGTCCGGGGTTGCGATCCACGGGTTGTCGCGCTCGAGACGGTGCGCGATGTCGCGGCGGTCGAAGACCTGGCCGCAGTGCGTGCAGAAGATGCGGCGCATCGTGCCATGCAGCTCGACGACGCGTGAGCTTCCCGCCCGCAGGTGCAGGCTGTCGACGTTCTGGGTGGCGATGCCGGTCACGACACCCGCTCGCTCCATGCGGGCGAGGGCGCGGTGTCCGGCGTTCGGCTCGGACGCCGCGAACGCACGCCAGCCGAGATGGGAGCCGATCCAGTATCGCTCTCGGGCGCGCGCATCGCCGAGATAGGTCTGCGCCGTCATCGGGGTGCGCCTCGGCGCGCCGTCGCCGCGATAGTCGGGGATCCCCGAGTCGGTCGAGATGCCGGCGCCGGTCAGCACCGCGATGCGGCGTCCGGCGAGGACGTCGACCGCCCGCGCGATGTCGTCAGCGGGAGAGCTCCGGATCGCCACACCCTCGATCCTACGATGGTGAGGTGCACCTCGAGCGGATCCAGGACCCGGGCGACCCCCAACTGGACGACTACCGGAATCTCACCGATGTCGCGCTGCGGCGTGTGCTCGAACCGGCGGGCGGGCTGTACATGGCCGAGTCGGCGAAGGTGCTCGCACGCGCGATCGACGCCGGCCATGCTCCGCGGTCGGTGCTGACAGCCGAGAAATGGCTCGATGAGGTCGAACGCATCGTCGGCCGTCTGGACGTGCCCGTGTTCGTCGTGCCCGACGAAGTGGCTGAGTCGGTGACCGGCTACACGGTGCACCGCGGCATGCTCGCGGCCATGCACCGCCCGGCCCTGCCGGAGGTGTCGACTGTGCTGCGGGGCGCCCGCACGGCGCTCGTGCTCGATGGCCTCGTCGACCACACGAACGTCGGGGCCGCCTTCCGCAACGCGGCGGGCCTCGGCGCCGACGCCGTCCTCGTCACCCCGCGATGCGCGGATCCGCTCTACCGGCGTTCGGTGCGGGTGTCGATGGGCACCGTCTTCCAAGTGCCGTGGACACGCCTGCCCGCGTGGCGCGCGACGGATGGGCCGAACGCGGGCGATCTGCTCCATGCGGACGGGTTCCACATCGCGGCCATGGCGCTTACAGACGAGGCGATGCCGCTGGACGAGTTCGCCGCGCAGCGCCCGGAGCGCGTGGCGTTCGTCATGGGATCCGAGGGGCCGGGCCTCGACCGCAGCGCGCTCGCTGCCGCGGACACGACCGTCGTGATTCCGATGACGGGCGGAGTGGACTCGCTCAATGTCGCCGCGGCCAGCGCCGTTGCGCTCTGGGCGCTCAGGTGAAGTCGGGGCGCTTCGGTGTGACGCCGTCGCCCGACGACTGGTGCCGGAGTCTGCGCAGCACCCACGGCACGAGGTGCGTGCGCGCCCACACGAGGTCGTCGCGGCGAGCCGCGCGCCACGGGCGCTCCGGCAGCGGATCCGGCCGCATTGGCTGCAGCTCGTTCGGCACGTTCAGCGTGCGCAGCACCATGCGCGCGACTTCGTGGTGGCCGAGCGCGTTCAGGTGCAGGCGGTCGTCCGCCCAGAAGCGCGGATCCTGGATCTCGGCGAGCGCCCAGAGATCGGCGACGAGGGCGTCGTACCGCTCGGCCACCGCCCGCATGTTCTCGTTGTAGATCGCGATCTTGCCGCGGAACGGACGGAATACGGGATTCCAGGCGACGTCGAAGCCGGTGAAGACGACGACTGCGGCGCCCGACGACGACAGGCGCGCGACGGTGGTCTCGAAGAGTTCCGCGATCTCGTCCGGATCCGAGGCGGGACGGATCACGTCGTTTCCGCCCGCGCAGAGGGTGACGAGGTCGGGCTTCAAGGCGAGAGCCGCGTCGAGCTGCTCGTCGTGAATCTGGCGGATGAGCTTGCCGCGCACGGCGAGGTTCGCGTAAGCGAAGTCGTCCACCTGCTCGCCGAGCACCTCGGCGACGCGATCCGCCCAGCCGCGGTGTCCGCCCGGCGCGCCGGGTTCGGGGTCCCCGATGCCCTCCGTGAATGAGTCACCGACCGCGACGAGTCGGCGCCAGGGGTGTGAGTCGTCGTTGGAGACGAACGGGGTGCGCGGGTCGTGCGGGGTCATGGAGCCTCCTCAAAGCCACACGAAATCTAATCGTTTCCCTCCGTCGATGCCACCACCTGAGAGCATTCGGCGAATGAGCGTCGCACCCCGCGGCTATCGTGGACAACCGTGCTGAGCCCGTCCTTTCCACAGCGAGCCCCCAGGGGGACAGCTGGTCGGCTGCGCGCATGGCAGCAGGAGGCACTTGAGGCGTTCTTCGACTCGAACAAGCGCGACTTTCTCGTCGCGGCGACGCCCGGCGCCGGCAAGACGACCTTCGCGCTGACAGTCGCGCGAGAGCTCAAGCAGGCCGGTGAGATCGACCGGATCGTCGTCGTGTGCCCCACGGAGCACCTCAAGACGCAGTGGGCCGACGCGGCCGCGCGCGTGTCGATCCGCCTCGATCCGTCGTTCAGCAACGCGACGCCGCAGCTCGCCCGTCACTTCCACGGTGCGGCGGTCACCTACGCGCAGATCGCGGTGAAGCCGTGGGTGCATCGCCAGCTCGTCGCCGACGCACGCACGCTCGTCATCCTCGATGAGGTGCACCACGGCGGCGACGCGCTCAGCTGGGGCGACGCGATCCGCGACGCGTACCAGCCCGCCACACGCCGGCTGCTGCTGAGTGGCACGCCGTTCCGCAGCGACGACGCGCCGATCCCGTTCGTCGAGTACGCACCCGATGAGAAGGGCCTGCGTACGTCGGTCACCGACTACGACTACGGCTACGCGCGCGCTCTCGCAGACGGCGTCGTGCGCCCCGTGCTGTTCCACGTGTACTCGGGGCACATGACGTGGCGGACTCGGATGGGTGACGAGGTCGAGGCGCACCTCGGCCAGGACAACACGAAGGACGTCACGAGCCAGGCGTGGCGCACGGCGCTCGACCCCGAGGGCGAGTGGATGCCCGCCGTCCTCGCGAGCGCCGACCGGCGCCTCACGGAGATCCGCCACCACGTGCCCGACGCGGGCGGTCTCGTCATCGCGACGGATCAGTCCACGGCACGCGCGTACGCCGAGCTGCTGCGCACGATCACGGGCCAGCGGCCGACGCTCGTGCTCAGCGACGAAGTCGAAGCCTCGCGACGCATCGAGCAGTTCGCGCAGAACACGTCGCGATGGATGGTCGCGGTGCGGATGGTCTCCGAGGGCGTCGACGTGCCGCGACTCGCCGTCGGCGTCTATGCGACCAGCTCGTCGACGCCGCTGTTCTTCGCGCAGGCGATCGGTCGATTCGTG
>JAJYSF010000057.1 GCA_021793715.1 Actinomycetes bacterium | reverse complement strand
TCGTCGAGCGAGATCACGTCGCTCACGAGCTCGCCGACGGGCAGCCGCCCCTCGCGCCACAGCTCGACGAACCTCGGTACGTCCCTGGGCGGGATCGCCGAACCCAGATAGCTGCCGACGATGGTCTGAGCCTGCGCGACGAGGTCGAGCGGCTTGACCCGCGCCTCCGCATCGGGTGCCGGGAGCCCGACGGTCACGGTCGTTCCGCCGGCCGCGGTGAGCTCGACGGCCGTTTCGAACGCTCGCGGGTTTCCCGCCGCCTCGATCACGGCCGCGCCCCGCACGCACGCTGCCTTCGCCTCGTCGGGGCCATACGCCTCCGCCGCACCGACGCGAAGAGCGAGCTCCCGCTTGTGCGCAACGCCGTCGACCCCGATGACGCGATGGCCTAGCGCCTGCGCGACGATCACGGCGGCCATGCCGACCCCGCCGAGACCGACGACGACGATCGTCGAACCGGGGCGCGCGGCCGCCGCGTTGAGCACCGCCCCGCCGCCGGTGAGGACGGCGCATCCGAGAAGGGCGGCGACCTCGGGCGGAACGTCGTGGTCGACCCGCACGACGGACCGCGCATCGACCACCGCGTGCGTCGCGAATCCGGACACGCCCAGGTGATGGTGCACCTCGGCCCCGTTGCGGCTGAGCCGACGGCCACCGTCGAGAAGCTCCCCTGCCTGGTTCGCCATGGATCCGCGCTCGCAGGGAAGCCGTCCCTCCGTCTCGCACGCCGCGCAGGCTCCGCAGCGCGGCAGGAACGTCATGACGACGCGGTCGCCCACCGCGAATCCTTGTGTCGCCGCCCCGGCGTCTTCGACGATGCCGGCCGCCTCATGTCCGAGCAGGAGCGGCGTCGGACGCTGGCGACCGCCGTCGACGACGGAGAGATCGGAATGACAGATGCACGCCGCTTCCATCCGGACGAGGAGCTCGCCCGCCCGCGGCGCGGCGAGCATGAGCTGGTCGATCGTGATCGGGCGCGACGCCGCGAACGGCCGAACGGCATCGCAGCGCTCCAGCACGGCACCGCGAATCGCCAGGGGGTAGGTGATCGGCATCGAGTCTCAAGCTCCTCTTCGAGTGCGGGGCTACGCCAGTCAATCGGTCCCGACGAACGAATCAGATGTTGCACGGAACACAATCTGTCCGGAAAGATGTTCTCCGATGCCAACTCCGACCCCGTCGCTCGCCCGCGCGCTCGAACGCGTCCTCGATGCCCCGGACGAACCGATCGATCCGGCCGCGTCACTCCCCCACGAGACCGCGTTGCTCGTGACCCGACTGCAGGCGACGCTCGCAAAAGGCCACCGGCAGGAGCAGACCTCGCGGCTGCTCCTCGACACCGCATCGGCGATCACCGAAGCGGCGGACATCGACGAGATCCTGCAGCGCGTCTGCGCCCGCACGCGCGCACTGCTCGTGGCGGACATGGCCTACGTGAGCCTCAACGACGCCTCCACCGGCGACACCTACATCCGCACCACGGACGGCATCGTCACCGACGCATATCGACACATCCGGATGCCGATCGGTACGGGCATCCTCGGCCGGGCGGCGAGCGGGTCCACCTACGCGATGTCGAGCGACTATGCGAACGACGACTCCTTTCCGCATCTCCCGCACATCGACGCGGCCGTCGCGGAGGAGGGCGTGGTCTCGATCCTCGGCACGGTGCTGACGACCGCCGACGGCGTGATCGGCGCCCTCATGATCGCCGATCGATCCACGCGCGCGTACTCGTCCGACATCGTCGCGCTCCTGCAGCAGATCGCCGCGCTCGCCTCCGTCGCGCTGCAACGGGCCGCGTACGTCGACTCGCTCACCGACGCCATCGCCGAGCGCGATCGAGCCCGTGATGTCGCCGACTCCCGGCTGCGGGCCGTCGAGCGGATGCAACGCTTCGACAACGACCTCCTCGAGCTCCTGCGCGAGGACCGGCCGCTGTCGTCGCTCACCGGCGTGATGTCGTCGCACCTGCAGGCCGACGTCACGCTGCGGCGAGCCGCCGAGCTCGACGGCGTGCATCGGGCCCCGCGTCGCACGCCCTGGATCCACGACTGCGCCGGCGAGGACAGCACCCTCATGCATGCGGTCGCCGGGCGCCGCGTACTCGGCGCGATCGAGGTGCGTCGTGCCCTCGGCGACGCCGACGCGCGCCTGCTCGAACGCGGCGCGGGGATCCTGAGCGCCATGCTGCTGCAGGACGAACGCCGTCATGAAGCCGACCGCAAGCTGCAGGATCAGCTCGTCGCCGGCATCACGACGGCCGACCAGACCGCATGGCCCGCGCTGTCCCGGCGCCTCGCGCCGTTCGGGCTCTTCGAGGGAAGCCGGGTGCATGTGCTCGCCGCGCGAGGTCCGGGAAGCGCGGACGTGTTCGCCGCGCTGCGCCCGCTCGTCGAAGCCCGCGGCGGCGTCATCGGCGACGTCGACGACACCGTGCTCGTGATCAGCAACGATGTGGGGCCCGACGACGCCACTCGCCTTCTCGACTCAGGCGGCGTGCGCGCGGCGATCGCGGGCACGCCGACGACGTTCGCACGCCAGGATCTCGCTCGCGCGGTGCGGACGACGACGCGCACCGCGCGGGCCATGCGCGCGCTCGGAGAGACCGGCTTCGCCGACCCGGCCCGCGAGCTCGGGATCACCGGGCTCGCGCTCTCTCACCTGCCCGACGCCACCGCGTCCCGCCTCGCGGAGACGGCGCTCGAACCTCTCCTGTCCTACGATCGGCGACGTGGCACCGACCTCGTCACGACGGCGCGCACACTCCTCGACAACGATCTCGATGCCGTGCGATCCGCCGCAGTGCTCTACCTCCATCCGAACACCGTGCGCCAGCGAATGCGCCGCATCGACGACGTTCTGGACCCGTCCTGGCGACGCGGCCCGCGCCGGAGCGAACTGCACATCGCCCTCCGCATCTGGCACGGTTCGTCACCTCACAAGCGCTCCGATGGCACTCTCGAATGACGCGAAACGGCCTGGCGGACCGGGTGCTCAACACGCGGTGACGGGTGGCGTCGTCGTTCAGGCCGCGAGCGCGAGGACCGCGCCGGATCCGCCGTACGATGGCGCGGCACTCAGATCCGCGGCGACGCCGGCCGTCAGGTCGAGCAGCGTCCCATCGAGCGCGCCGAGCACGGCGGCGACGATCTCGCTCGACGGCTCTTTCAGCCCGCGCTCGACCTCGGAGAGGTACTGGACGGAGACGCCCGCACGATGGGCGACCTCGGCCAGCGTCTCACCGCGCTCGTGGCGCATGCGCCGCAGGCGCTCGCCGACGAGATGTCGCCACAGCGGATCCGGTTCGTCGGAACGGGGCGGAAATGGAATGAGTGCGGCCATGTCCTCACGGTAAGCCGGGGCCGTCCGCGATGCACCCCCGTTCCGCCGAAAGCAGAAGGCGGATCCCACCCACGAATCGAGGAGATCTCACGAAACGAGGAGGGATCGCGCGCAGATCTCCTCTGCTCGTGAGATCTCCTCAATTCATGACATCGACGCGACGCCGCGTGGATCCTCGCGGTCGCGTGGTCGGCGGTCACGGTCGCTTCGCCGGCGGTCGCCGGCCTCGTCGTCACGGCGGGCACCGTGCCGCGGGCGCTCACACTGCTGGCGGGCGGGGTCCTCGCCGACCGACTGGATCCGCGGCGCCTCATAATCGCCACCACCGTCGCGCGACTCGCCGTTCTGCTCGGCGCCCTCGCCGCGCTGGGCACGCTCGGCGAGACCCTCCCCGTCCTGTTCAGCATCGCCATCGCCTTCGGCGTCTGCGACGCGCTGTTCGACCCGTCGAGCGCATCGCTCACGCGCCAGCTCGTGCGCGAGGACGACTTCGCGGCTCTCGCCGGCACGAGTCAGACGGCGTCGCGGATCGGCCGAATGCTCGGCGCGGCCGCCGGCGGCGTGCTCGTGGCATCGGGCGGGCTCGCGGCCGCCGCGGGCGCGAACGCCGTCACCTACGCGGGCGTGCTCGCCTACCTAGTGTTCGCGCTGCGCGCGCGATACCCGCGCACGCCCGCACCACGGACCCCGATGCTCCATGCGATCGCGGAGGGGTTCGGCCACCTCCGCCGTGACGCCCGTGCCCGCAGCCTCGTCCTGTCACTGCTCGGCTTCAACCTCTGCGTCTCCCCGGCGTTGAGCATCGGGCTGGCGCTGCTCGTGCAGGCGCTGGGTGCCGGATCCGCCGTCCTCGGCGCGCTGGAAGCGACGTTCGGCGTCGGCGCGATGGCCGGAGCCCTGCTGTTCGTGCGTCTGAAGCCGTCGCGTCCCGCCGCGGTTGGGTTCGCCCTGCTGATCCTGCAGGGCCTCGCCATCGCGTCCTTTGCCGTGGGTCTCGTGCCGGCCGCGTTCGTCACGTGCGCCGTCATCGGCCTCACCGCTGGCGGCGCCTCGACCCTGCTCGGTGCCCTGTTCATGCGCACGATCGCCCCCGACCGGATCGGGCGCGTGGTGTCGATCCAGCAACTCGGCGACGACGGGTTGATGCCCGCCGCGACGGCCGCCTTCGGCGTGCTCGCCGCGCTGTCACTCCCGGTGACGTTCCTGATGTTCGGCGGCGCGATGACAGCGTACATGGCAACAACGGCGGTCCGCTGGCGTCGCCGGTGACGCGTGTGCCTCAGCGTGCTCCGTAGCTCACTCCCACTCGATGGTCGCGGGGGGCTTACTCGTCACATCCAGGGTGACGCGATTGACCTCCGGCACCTCGTTCGTGATGCGGTTCGAGATCTTCGCGAGCACGTCGTACGGCAGGCGCGTCCAGTCGGCCGTCATCGCGTCCTCGCTCGAGACGGGACGCAGCACGACGGGGTGGCCGTAGGTACGACCATCGCCCTGCACACCCACGCTCCGGACGTCGGCCAGCAGCACCACGGGGCACTGCCAGATCTCGCCGTCGAGGCCCGCTGCGGTCAGCTCGGCCCGCGCGATCGCGTCCGCCTCGCGGAGGATCTCGAGGCGCTCGCGCGTCACCTCGCCGATGATGCGGATCCCGAGCCCGGGCCCGGGGAAGGGCTGACGGCCCACGATCCCCTCCGGGAGGCCGAGCTCGCGCCCGATCTCGCGCACCTCGTCCTTGAACAGGGTGCGCAGCGGCTCGATGAGGTCGAAGTCGAGATCATCCGGAAGCCCACCGACGTTGTGGTGGCTCTTGATGTTCGCGGTGCCGGCTCCGCCGCCGGACTCGACGACGTCCGGGTACAGGGTGCCCTGCACGAGGAACTTGACGGGCTCGCCCTCGGCCTTCGCCTCGGCCACGAGATCACGCTGCGCCTGCTCGAACGCGCGGATGAACTCACGACCGATGGTCTTGCGCTTGGTCTCCGGATCCGTCACCCCGGCCAGGTGGCCGAGGAACGTGTCCGCGGCGTCGATGGTGACGAGTCTGACGCCGGTCGACGCGACGTAGTCGTTCTCGACCTGCTCGCGCTCGCCCTTGCGGAGAAGACCATGGTCGACGAACACCGCGGTGAGCTGGTCGCCGATCGCGCGGTGCACGAGTGCGGTCGACACCGCAGAGTCGACGCCGCCCGACAGCGCCGAGATGACGCGCGCGGATCCCACCTGCTCGCGGATCCTCGCGACCTGCTCGTCGATCACGGATCCGCTGTTCCAGTTCGCGGGAAGGCCCGCGGCCTCGTGGAGGAAGTTCTCGATGACTGTCTGTCCGTGGTCCGAGTGCTTGACCTCGGGATGCCACTGCACGCCGTAGAGGCAGGCGTCCGCATCGCCGAAGGCCGCGACCGGCGTCGCCTCGGTCATCGCAAGCACCTCGAACCCGTCGGGCGCCGTCACAACGGCGTCGCCGTGGCTCATCCACACGTTCTGCGCGGACGGTGTGCCGGCGAGGAGCACGCCGCCGTCACCTGCGAGGGTCGCGCCCGTGGCACCGTACTCGCGCTGCCCCGTCTCGGCGACCGTGCCGCCGAGTGCCTGCGCCATCACCTGGAAGCCGTAGCAGATGCCGAGCGTCGGGATCCCGAGTCTGAACACGGTCGCGTCGAACCTCGGCGCTCCGTCCGCGTAGACCGAGCTCGGTCCGCCGGACAGGATGATCGCAACGGGGTTCTTGGCGCGAACCTCATCCGCCGTGATGGTGTGCGGAACGAGTTCGCTGAACACCCCCGCCTCGCGCACGCGACGTGCGATCAACTGGGCATACTGCGCGCCGAAATCGACAACAA
>JAJYSF010000056.1 GCA_021793715.1 Actinomycetes bacterium | reverse complement strand
TGTCGCACGCGTGCTGCTGCGTCCCGTGCGCCGAGTGGTGCTGTGGGTTCAGGTCACGGCACTGACCGACGGGATCAGCCGCGCCCTGCGCTGAGGATCAGGCGTCAGCGAACCGTCGCGCGGAACACGCGCGTCGGTTCCGCGATCTCGCCCTCGCCGACGATCTCGGCGCGTACATCCGTCAGCCGATGCTTGCGGATCACCTTCTGCGCCTTCTCGATCTCCGCGTCGACGCTCTGTCCCTTGAAGAGGATCAACTCGCCTCCATCGCGTGCGAGCGGCGCAGTCCAGGGGATCAGCGTCCGCAACGCCGAGACGGCTCGCGCCGTCACCGCGTCCAGCATCCCTTCGTAACGGCCGGCCTCCTCGGCGCGTGCGCGCTCTACGACCACATTCTCCAGCCCGAGCGCCGCAACCTGTGCGCTCAACCAGACACAGCGACGCTCCATCGGCTCGATGAGCACCCATTCGATGTCCGGGCGCGCGATCGCGAGGACGATGCCGGGCAGACCGCCGCCCGAGCCCACGTCGCCGACCCGACCGGCCGGGAACAGCGGCGCCGCGATGACGGAGTTCAGGATGTGGCGGGTCCAGAGCCGCGGCAGCTCCTGGGGTCCGATCAGACCCCGCTCCTCGCCGTGATCGGCCAGAGCGCTGGCGAACTGGCGCGCGCGATCGATCCCTTCGCCGAACAGTGCGGCCGCGACCGAGGGCTCTGGCTCGACACTCACGCCTTGCGCACCACCGTGTGGCGGTCGTCACGCTCGCCGTACGACTCCGAGACGTAGCCGCGCTCGGCCACGATGTCGTGAATGATCTTCCGCTCGTACGACGTCATTGCCGGAAGCGACGCCTGCGTCGCACCATCCTCCAGACGAGAGATCGCCTGATCGACAAGCACGGACAGCTGGTCTTTCCGGGCGTCGCGCGATCCCGCGACATCGAGGATGAGCCGCGAGAACTCGCCGGTCTCACGCTGCACCGCCAGTCGTGTGATCTCCTGCAGCGCCTGCACCGTATCGGGGTGCGCGAGCTTCTTGAGCGAGTCGTCGTCGCTCTCGACCGAGACGTAGGCGCGCCCGTGGCGCACGTCGAGCTCGAGGTCGCCGTCGACGTCCGCGATGTCGAGGAAGCCTTCGAGGAAGTCCGCCGCGACGTCCCCTTCGCGCTCGAGCTCCTCGACCGTCGGCCCGTCACTGTTCATCGTCACGTCGTCTTCTCCCCGGCGTCATCGGATCCGCCCTGCTTGTCGGGCTCGCCGCGGTTCTGCGGCTGCTTCTTCTGCTGTGCGGCACGCTGCGCGTCGCGCTTCGCCCGCTTGGCGCTCTTCGGCTGCACGCGCTTGGCCTTGGCCTGTCGCTCCGCCTCGATCTTGCGGAGCAGTTCCTCCTGCTCACGCTCGTACTCGGCGATCGACACGACCTTGCCCTGCAGGTTGACCGCCTTGCCCTTCTTCCGCAGGCGCTCCTCGCGCATGAGCGCGGCCTCGGATCCCGGGGTCGGGTTCTCGTGAATGATGTAGAACTGCTGCGCCATCGTCCACAGGTTGTTGAAGAACCAGTAGGTCACGACGCCGAGCGGGAAGAAGACACCGGAGAAGATCATCGCGAAGGGGATGATGTACAGCATGATGCGCTGCATCTGGTAGGCCTGACCCTGCTTCGCCGCGGGCGAGAGGTTCTTCGACACGATCTGCAGCTGAGTGATGAACTGCGTGGTGATCATCAGACCGACGAGGATGACCATCAGCACGATCGCCGCGGTCGACGTCCCCATCGGCGACTGGAAGTGGTCGATCAGCGTATTGCTGAGCGGCGCGATGTCGAACAGCGACGCGTCGTTGAAGTCGTGCACGCGCTCGGCGGTGAACAGCCACTGGTTCAGGCCCGGCTCGTCCCGTCCCGCCCACGAGTTGATGTCACGCAGCGTCCAGAACAGCGACAGGAAGATCGGCATCTGCACGAGCAGCGGCAGACACCCGGACACCGGAGACGTGCCGTGCTTCTTGTACAGGCCCTGCGTCTCGCGGGCCATCGCCTCGCGCGAGAGCTGATCGCGCTTGCCTCGGTACTTCTCCTGGATCTTCTTCATCTCAGGACCGAGTTCCATCATCTTCCGCTGGCTCTTGATCTGCTTGACGAAGAGCGGGAAGATCGCCAGTCGTACGACGACGACCACGCCGAGGATGGAAAGCACCCAGGTCAGGCCGCTGCTGGAGGGCAGGCCGATCGCGGTCAGGAGCCAGTGCCAGCCGACGAGGATGGCCTCGATCACCCACCGAATGGGGAAGAGGATCGTTCCGAAGAAGTCTTCCACTGGGGAGTCAGTCCTTTCGACGCGGCACAACGAAGCCGCGGGGAGTCAAGTCGAACGAGAGATCGGGGTTCGGACGCACATCGTCCTCGCCGCCGACGGCCCAGGGGTGGCACCTCGCGATGCGAGAGACCGCCATCCCCGATCCTCTCACGAGACCGTGCTGCTGCACGGCCGTCAGGCCATACGCCGAACACGACGGGTAGTAGCGGCAGACATCACCGTAGAGGCGCGAAATCGTCGCGCGGTACGCGATGAGCACCAGGATCCCGGCATTGCGCGGGAGGAACCGGAATCCGCCCGCCATGCGGAAGGGCGCGGATCCGATCGCGGACGCCGGAAGCACGCTCACGATGCAGCCCGACGCGCGATGCTGCGAAGGATGTCACTGCGCAATTCAGCAAACGGCGTTGTCGCCGCCGTCGGCAGCGCGCGGATGACGATGTCGGCCCCCTGACGCACCTGCGGCGTCGCCTCGAGGCAGATGGCCTTGAGGCGACGCCGGACGGTGTTGCGCGTGACCGCGTTGCCGACCGTTTTGCTCACGATGAAGCCGAAACGGGGCGGCCGCGGGTCGTCGGTACGGACGACGTGCATCACGTGGGTCGCCCCCGCACAGCGCGCTCCCCGCCGGACGACGTGTCGATAGTCGATCCCGCGGGTGATGCGCTGCTGCTGGGAGAGCACGCCCGACGCGACGTCTGTGCGTTACGCCGAGAGCTCGGTGCGACCCTTGCCGCGGCGCGCGTTCAGAATCGCGCGGCCGGCGCGGGTGCGCATGCGGGCGCGGAAGCCGTGCTTCTTGGCACGACGACGGTTATTGGGCTGGAAAGTGCGCTTGCTCATAGCCTTCTCACTCCGGGAGGACGTGTCACCGGAACTCGTAGGGCCGGAGACGTCTTACATGAATGCCCACAATGGGCACAAGTCAACCGAAATAGACTACGTCGACCGCAGCCTCCGGCGCAAACCGCGGAGCCAACCTGTCAGTATCCCCACAGGGGCACGAACGCAGCGGCAAGGACACGCGGATCCGACCACCGACCGTTTGCGCCCGGGCCGGTACCTGGCTAGCGTGTTCGAAGTTATCCACAGGCTGTGAAGAATGAGGGAGTGACGGATGACAGATGCCCCGGACGTACCGATCTGGCGCCTCGTTCTCGCCGAACTCGAGCAGGATGAGCGCATCACGCCGCAGCTGAAGGGCTTCCTCAGTCTCGCCGTGGCGCAGGGCGTCATGGGCGGTGCTCTCTATCTCGACGTCCCGAACGATCTGACCGCCGGCCAGATCAATAAGCGCATGCGTGAGCCGATCATGGACGCGCTCACGAAAATCGATGGCGAGGCCAACTCGTTCCGCGTGGTGACGAACCCGGAGCTCGCCGAGAAGCCGTACGTGCCCGAGCCGAATCCGATCGGGCAGGAGGCGCAGGCCCGCGAGAGCGCGGCGGAACGCACCGGCCCGCGCCCCATCGAGCAGCCTCAGGCACAGCCGCGCAGCGAGACGCGTCTGAACCCCAAGTACACGTTCGACAACTTCGTCATCGGGCAGTCCAATCGCTTCGCGCATGCGGCCGCGGTCGCCGTCGCCGAAGCGCCGGCCAAGGCGTACAACCCGCTGTTCATCTACGGCGACTCCGGTCTGGGAAAGACCCACCTGCTCCACGCGATCGGCGATTACGCGCAGAACCTCTTCCCGGGCGTCCGAGTCCGATACGTCTCGAGTGAAGAGTTCACGAACGATTTCATCAACTCCATCGCGAACAACCGCGGCGCGGCGTTCAACGCCCGCTATCGTGACCTCGACATCCTGCTGATCGACGACATCCAGTTCCTCCAGGGCAAGTCGGAGACGCAGGAGACGTTCTTCCACACGTTCAACACGCTGCACGACCACGACAAGCAGGTCGTGATCACGAGCGATGTCGCCCCGCGCCTCCTCACGGGATTCGAGGACCGCATGCGATCGCGCTTCGAGTGGGGTCTCATCACCGACGTGCAGGTCCCCGACCTCGAGACGCGCATCGCGATCCTCCGCAAGAAGGCGGCAAGCGAGCGCATCTACATCCCGGAAGACGTCATCGAGTACATCGCGTCGATGGTCTCCACGAACATCCGCGAGCTCGAGGGGGCGCTCATCCGCGTCTCCGCGTTCGCCAGCCTCAACCGCTCCGACGTCACCCGCGAGCTCGCCGAGGGCGTCCTGCGCGACATCGTCGACCAGCCGGAGGACACCGTCGTCTCTCCGAACGACATCATCCAAGCGACGGCCGGCTACTTCAAGCTCACCGTCGAGGATCTGTACGGGCCCGGTCGCGCGCAGGCGGTCGCGCAGGCGCGTCAGATCGCGATGTATCTCTGCCGTGAGCGCACCAGCCTCTCGCTTCCGAAGATCGGGCAGCTCTTCGGCGGCCGTGACCACACGACGGTCATGTACGCCACGAAGAAGATCACCGAGCTCATGAAGGAGAAGCGCCAGGTCTACAACCAGGTGCAGGAGATCACGGCGTTGCTCGGGCGCCGCTGAGTTATCCACAGATTCTCGACGTTATCCCCAGGAGGTCTTGACAGATTTCCCACCGATCGGGTAACGCTTCCGGCCATGTGGAGAGCCTGTGGATAACTGTGGAAACACGCCGTGCCACTTGTGCACGACACGCACCATGACTGTGAAATCAGCTGTGAACGCGACCTCGTACAGCGATCACGCCTCCACGATGTCTCCGCACCTGATCCACAACTCACAGCCTTGTAGTTCCCTAGTCCGCGCTGCGTTCCACAGAGTTATCCACATTCTCCACAGCTGTTAACGCCGTTAAGAGATCTCTCTTTCATTACCGGGCGATCCAATCACCTTCAGGCGGCAACCGTTCGTGGGAACACCCTCGAACGCACTAGCATTGGATCTCCGCGACATGTGCGCACCGAAGTGCGCGTGTCGTATCCGCTTTACCATCACGTGAGGGAGAGCTACGTGAAGTTCCACGTCAACCGGGATGTCTTCAGCGAGGCAGTCTCGTTCGTCGTCAAGCTGCTGCCGCAGCGCAACCCGCAGCCCATCCTCGCCGGCGTCCTCATCGAGGCGACCGAAGACGGATCTCTCTCACTTTCGGCTTTCGACTACGAGGCCTCGGCCCGTACGACGATCGAGGCGACCATCGATGAGCCGGGCACGATCCTGGTCCACGGCCGTCTGCTCAGCGACATCGCGAGTCGTCTCCCGAACGCTCCCATCGAGATCTCCACCGAGGAGGATGGCAACATCGCCGTCGTCTGCGGACCGGCTCGCTTCGCTCTCGCCTCGATGCCCGTCGAGGAGTACCCGGCCATTCCCGAGGTCACCGGCGAGTCCGGCCTCGTCCCGGGTGAAGACTTCGCGACCGCCATCTCGCAGGTGGCCTTCGCCGCCTCACGCGACGACGTCACGCCGGTGCTGACGGGCGTTCAGCTCGCGGTAAGTGAGAACACCCTCACGCTCGTCGCCACCGACCGCTACCGCGTCGCGCTCCGCGCCATCGACTGGGACGGCAGCCAGCACGAAGCGCAGGCGCTCGTCCCGGCCCGCACCCTCATCGAAGTCGGCAAGACCTTCTCGCACGGCGGGAACATCTCCATCGCGTTCAGCGGGTCCGGCGACCGCGAGATCATCTCCTTCACGGCCGGCAACAAGACCGTCACGTCGCTGCTGATCAAGGGCAACTTCCCGCCCGTGCAGCGTCTGTTCCCCGACCAGACGGGTCATTACTCCGTCGTCTCGACAAGTGACCTCAACGAGGCTGTCCGCCGCGTCGCCCTCGTCCTCGACCGTTCGGCCCCTCTGCGCTTCACGTTCGGCCCGACCGAGGTGACGATGGACGCCGCTGGCGGCGACCAGGCCCGCGCCTCGGAGTCGGTCGACGCGACCCTCACCGGCGGTGACGAGACGACGCTGGGGCTCAACCCGCAGTACCTCCTCGAGGCGCTCGGCGCCGTGAAGAGTGAGTTCGCGCGCATCACGTTCACCTCCAGCGACAACGCGAACAAG
>JAJYSF010000055.1 GCA_021793715.1 Actinomycetes bacterium | reverse complement strand
GCACGCCCCGACTGGTGCCGACTGGGACGAGGCCGTCGCGTACTGGAAGACGCTGCCCACCGACGAGGGGGCGACGTTCGACGCCGAGGTGTTCATCGACGCCGACGACCTCGAACCCTTCGTCACGTGGGGGACGAACCCGGGGCAGGGTGTCTCGCTGAGCGACTCCGTGCCGTTGCCGGAGAGCTTCGCCGATGAGGCGTCGCGCCAGGCGGCCGAGCGCGCCTACGAGTACATGGACATCACGCCGGGCACGCCGATGAAGGACATTCCCGTCGACGCGGTCTTCATGGGATCCTGTACCAACAGCCGAATCGAGGATCTGCGCGCGTTCGCGTCGATCATCAAAGGCCGCACGAAGGCCGACGGCGTCCGCGTCATGGTCGTGCCGGGATCCGCGCGCGTGCGCTTGGAGGCCGAGGCCGAGGGCATCGACAAGATCGTGACGGATTTCGGCGCGGAATGGCGGTTCGCCGGGTGCTCGATGTGTCTGGGGATGAACCCCGATCAGCTCGCGCCGGGGGAGCGCTGCGCCTCCACGAGCAACCGAAACTTCGAGGGACGCCAGGGCAAGGGCGGACGCACACACCTCGTCTCACCGCTCGTCGCGGCCGCGACTGCGGTGCGCGGCACGCTGTCGAGCCCGAGCGATCTCGAGAACGCCGATGACCGTGAGCTGGTAGGAGCCTGACATGGAGAAGTTCACGACACACACGGGCGTCGCCGCGCCGCTGAAGCGCTCGAACGTCGACACCGACCAGATCATCCCCGCGGTCTATCTCAAGCGTGTGACGAAGACGGGTTTCGAGGATGCACTCTTCGCAGAATGGCGTCAGCACGAGGACTTCGTGCTGAATCAGGAGTCATTCCGGGGCGCATCGGTGCTCGTGGCCGGCCCCGACTTCGGAACGGGATCCAGCCGCGAACACGCGGTGTGGGCGCTCCGCGACTACGGCTTCCGGGTCGTACTCAGTACGCGGTACGCGGACATCTTCCGCGGCAACGCGGGCAAGCAGGGACTGGTGGCCGGCGTCGTCTCCGACGACACGCTCGAGAGGCTCTGGACGGCGATCGACGCGAACCCCGGCGTCGAGATGACGGTCGATCTTGTTGAGCGCACAGTGACGCTCGGCGACTTCACGGCCCCTTTCGAGATCGACGATTACACTAGGTGGCGGCTCCTCGAAGGGCTCGATGACATCGGGCTCACGCTGCGACACGAAGACAAGATCAGGCAGTTCGAGGCCCGCCGCGAGGCGTGGCGGCCGCGGACCCTCCCGGTTCCGTGAGCCTGGGATGTCACCCCGAGACCCGGGGTGGCGGGTTCGCCGGAAGGCAGTGAGGATCCACGAGAATGACGCTCATAGGCGACACGCAGGCGCAGGCGGCTCCGACGCTCGGAGACGTCCTCGAGATCCGCGGCGGTCGGCCGCTGCGCGGTCAGGTCGACGTGAAGGGCGCGAAGAATCTCGCGACGAAGGCCATGGTCGCGTCGCTGCTCGGCGAGACGCCGTCCACGCTGCGTGACGTTCCGGAGATCCGCGATGTCGAGGTCGTGCGCTCGCTGCTCGGCGTGCACGGCGTGACGGTCACAGAGGGCGAGGAACCGGGATCCCTGGTGCTCGACCCGACCCGCGCGAAGTCCGCCGGCTTCGAGGAGATCGACGCGCACGCGGGATCCAGCAGGATCCCGATCCTGTTCTGCGGCCCGCTGCTGCACGTGCTCGGTCAGGCGTTCATCCCCGATCTCGGCGGATGCCGCATCGGCGATCGTCCGATTGACTTCCACCTCGACGCGCTGCGCGAGTTCGGCGCCGTCGTCGACAAGCAGCCCAACGGGATCCGACTGTCGGCACCCGACGGGCTCCACGGCGCGAACATCGAGCTGCCGTACCCGAGCGTCGGCGCGACGGAGCAGGTGCTGCTCACGGCCGTGCGTGCGAAGGGCGTCACCGAGCTGCGCAACGCCGCGATCGAGCCCGAGATCATGGATCTGATCGGCGTACTGCAGAAGATGGGCGCGATCATCTCGTACGAGCCGAACCGCGTGATCTTCATCGAGGGCGTCGATGAGCTCGGCGGCTACGTGCACCGCAGCCTCTTCGACCGCAACGAGGCCGCGAGCTGGGCCTGCGCCGCGCTCGCAACCGACGGCGAGATCTTCGTCAAGGGCGCTCGCCAGTACGAGATGCTCACGTTCCTCAACGTCTTCCGGAAGGTCGGCGGCGAATTCGACATCCGCGACGACGGCATCACGTTCCGCCGCGCGAAGACCCCGCTGCGCCCGGTGATGGTCGAGACCGACGTGCACCCCGGCTTCATGACCGACTGGCAGCAGCCGCTCATCGTGGCGCTGACGCAGGCTGAAGGCGTGTCGACCGTGCACGAGACCGTGTACGAGAACCGGCTCGGCTTCACGGCCGCGCTCAACCAGATGGGTGCCGACATCGTCGTGCACCCCGACGGCCTGGCCAGCGACGACCGTCGCGTGCCGCGCCGCGAGCTCGAGCAGGCCGCGGTGATCACCGGGCCCACGGCCCTGCGCGGTGCCGAGATCATCGTGCCCGACCTGCGAGGCGGCTACGCCTACGTGATCGCCGCCCTCGCGGCGGAGGGCACCTCGCGTGTGTCGAACGTCGGCATCATCCGCCGCGGATACGAGAAGTTCTTCGACAAGCTCACCGCTCTCGGTGCCGACTTCGACATCGTGGGGTGATCGTGGGCAGAGCCTCCCGAGAGAAGACCCGCCCCAGCCTGTTCTGGCTCCTCGCCATGATCGTGGTGCCGATCGTGGGGTGGCTCGCGAGGATCGAGATCCGCGGCGCCCATCACCTCCCGCGCGACGGCGCGTACGTGATGGCGCCGAACCACCACAGCGAGATCGACCCTCTGACCGTGGCGGTCGCGACCTGGAAGATGGGGCGAGCGCCACGCTTCATGGCGAAGGAGAGCCTGTTTCGCGTGCCGGTGCTCGGCGCGGCGTTGAAGGCGACCGGGATGGTGCCCGTCACTCGCGGCAAGAGCGGCGCGGCGCAGTCGATCGAGCAGGCCAGCGAACTCGTGCGGGGCGCGCGCGGCGTCATCGTCTATCCCGAGGGCACGCTGACTCGCGATCCCGACCTGTGGCCGATGCGCGGTAAGTCGGGCGCCGTGCGCCTCGCGCTCGCCGGTGACATCCCGCTGATCCCGGTCGCGCACTGGGGAGAGCAGCAGTTCATGCCGCGCTACGGCAAGCTCAAGCTCTTCCCGCCGCGTCGCCGCGTCACCGTTCTCGTCGGCGAGCCGGTGGACCTGTCCGACCTGCATGGGCGTGCCCACGAGGCGAGTGCGCTGTCGGAGGCGACGACGCGCCTCATGGACGAGCTCTCCCGGCTGCTCGGCGAGCTGCGGGACGAGACGCCGCCCAAGGAGCGCTGGGACCCGGTGCGCCGCGGCCAGAACGAGACGGGGCGCCTGTGAGCGCGCGTGTCGCCGTGCTCGGCGCCGGCAGCTGGGGCACGACGTTCGGGAAGATCCTCGCGGACGGCGGAACAGACGTCATGATGTGGGCGCGCCGACCCGACATGGCGCGCGAGATCGACGAGGCGAAGCGCAACTCGCGCTACCTGCCCGGCATCAACCTGCCGCGTTCGATGCGCGCGACCCACGACATCGTGCGCGCGCTGGACGGTGTGGACGAGGTCTATATCTCGGTCCCGAGCAAGTCCGCGCGCGAGACGCTCAAGCCTCTGCGGACGATGCTGTCGCGCACCGACGCCCCGATCGTCAGCCTGATGAAGGGCGTCGAGAAGCAGACCGGCCTGCGGATGAGTCAGGTGGTCGAGGAGGTCATCGGCTGCGACCGGTCGCGGATCGCCGTCATCAGCGGACCGAACCTCGCGCGCGAGATCGCTGAGGAGCAGCCGACCGCCGCCGTCGTCTCCGCCCACGCGGCGGACACCGCGGCGCGTCTGGCACTCACGGCCTCCAACAGCTACTTCCGCACGTTCGTGAACACCGATGTCGCCGGCACCGAGTTCGCCGGCGTGCTGAAGAACCTCATCGCGGTCGCGACCGGCATCGTCGACGGCGTCGGGTACGGCGAGAACACGAAGGCGTCGATCATCACGCGCGGCCTCGTCGAGATGACCGACTTCGCGGTCGCCTACGGCGCGCAGTACGAGACGATGCAGGGGCTCGCGGGGCTGGGCGATCTCATCGCGACGTGCCAGTCGCCGCTCAGCCGCAACAACACCGCCGGGCGCCTGCTCGGCCAGGGTTACACGCTCGACGATGTCGTCGCGCACATGGAGCAGACCGCCGAGGGCCTCAGTTCGGTGGCGCCGATCCTGCAGCTCGCGCAGGCGAAGGACGTCGACATGCCGATCGTGAAGCAAGTGAAGATGGTGCTGGATGGCACGATGGAGCCTCGCGACATCGCGCCGCATCTCACGACCGAAGACGACACTCCGCAGGAGGAGACACAGCATGCAGCGAGCAACGGTGGCGGTGCTCTTCGGCGGGCGGTCGAGCGAGCACGAGATCTCTTCGGCGACGGCGGGGGGCGTGCTCGGCGCAATTGACCGCGACCGGTACCGCGTCATCCCCGTCGGCATCACGCGGGAGGGCGTCTTCGTCCTCGAACAGGACGATCCGGACCGCTTCCGCCTCGACGCGCACAAGCTCCCTGAAGTCGTCGACAACGGCACCCGGATCCTGTGGCCGATGCCGGGTGACGATCGGGCGCTGCGCGTGCGCCGCGCCGACGGCACGGTCGACGACCTCGGCGCCGTCGACGTCGTCCTTCCGATCCTGCACGGCCTGCACGGCGAGGACGGCACGATCCAGGGCTTCCTCGACACGCTTGCGATCCCGTACGCGGGAGCCGGCGTGCTCGACTCCGCGGTGTGCCTCGACAAGCACTTCACGAAGATCGCGCTGCACGACGCAGGGATCGCGGTCGCGCCCGGCATCGTCGTGCGGTCGCGACGCTGGGCCGCCGAGCCAGACATCGTCCGCGACGATGTGACGGCGCTCGGCTACCCGGTGTTCGTCAAGCCGGCGCGCGCCGGATCCAGCGTCGGCGTCTCCAAGGTGCACGGCCCTGACGAGCTCGACGGCGCGATGCGCACGGCCTTCGGCGAGGATGACAAGATCCTCGTCGAGCGCGGCATGCGCGGGCGCGAGATCGAGGTCGCGGTCCTCGAAGGCCGCGGATCGGCGCCGACGCGCGCCTCGCTTCCGGGCGAGATCGTCGTCACGACGCGCGAGTTCTACGACTTCGAGGGCAAGTACCTCGGCGGCGACGGGGCCGAGGTCGTGTGCCCGGCCGACCTCACGGACGAACAGATCGAGCGGATCCGCGACATCGGGGCGCGGGCGTTCGACGCGGTCGAGGGGCGCGGCCTGGCGCGCGTGGACGTCTTCCTCACCGACGACGGCGAGATCGTCGTGAACGAACTCAACACGATGCCGGGCTTCACGCCCATCTCGATGTACCCGAAGTGCTGGATCGCGTCGGGTCTCAGCTATGCCGACCTGATCTCGGAGCTCATCGAGCTCGGGCGCGCCCACACCGCCTGATCAGCCCGTCTGTGGCGCGTCCTCGTCGACCACCTCGGCCTCGTCGTACGTCGTGCAGCGACCGTCCTGCGTGAGCATGGTGGCTGCGTTGCTGAGGCTGCTGAGGACATCATTGCTGCTGACGGCCTCCGTGTCGACGTAGGCCTGGGCAGCGGGTGTGCGCCCGTAGGTCGTCAGTCGCAGATTGGGAAACTCGCTGTCGTCGACGATCCAGTCGACGCCGCCGATCGACACGCACTGGAGTGTCGACGGTGCCGGTGGTTCGAGGCCGCACGTGAAGAGGACGGCGCTCGGATCGCCCCACGCCGCGGTCGATTGCGCGTCGGTCCAGACGCGATCGAACGACGCGATGGCGTCGGGCACGCGCACGGAGACGTCGGCACAGCGCGGGTCATTCGCATGCGGAGCGGGCTCGAGATGAACCGTCGGGGTGCAGCCGGCGGCTACAAGAGCGACGCCGAGTGCGGCGAGCGCGAACAGACGACGAATCACGTCTCCAGCCTAGATTGTGTCCGCTGGGGACGAACTGACGTCTCTGCCTCCGTCAAATGACGCGAATGCACCGAAAACGACGCATTTTCGGTGCATCCGCGTCATTTTCAGCCGGCTGTGGCGGACCAGTCACGGTACGGGTCCCAGCCGCCGCGCCCGCGGTAAGGGGATCCGTCGACCGTGACAGCGGCGTGAGAGCGTGCGGTGACGCGGCCGATCTCGCGGAAATCCGCAGGAACGGCAGACGGCGGGAACGTCGCGAGCAGCGCGTGATCCTCGCCGCCGCGGAGG
>JAJYSF010000054.1 GCA_021793715.1 Actinomycetes bacterium | reverse complement strand
TCCGATCTAGCGTCGACGGGTGACCGTGACGGATCGACTTCTCCCGCGCCGACTCCCGGTTGATCTCCTCGAGCGGGAGCGACACCTCGATGAGCTTGCGGCGGAGCGTCTGGTCCATCGGCGTCGACGCTGGGGATGAAGGCGACGCCGCAGGCATCGGCCCAATCTATCGGGCAATCGGAGGCGCTCGTATCACGCTCGCGCCGGCCCGGCGGAGCGATAAGAGCCCAATACATGCGGCAGCGCCCACGGCGGCGCGTCGGCATGGTCGAGCATCGTGCCGGACGCCCACATCGACCTCGCGTGGTCGGCGTACGCGTCCGAGATCGCGTGGCGCGTCTCGACCGTCCGGCGATTGCGCCAGGTCGCTCAGGACCAGCTGGCCATCGCGGCCGGCCTGTCCCGCACCCAGGTGCAGAACATCGAGCAGAACAAGACGTTCAAGCGGGGCGACCCCGGCAACACGACGCTGCGCACGCTGTTCCTCATCGCACGGGCGCTCGGGGTGTCGCCCGCGGTGTTCATCCCCGACGGGGTGCCGCGGTCGGACTACGAACCGCCGGACCGCGTGGGCCTCGAGCGCGAGCTGGTGGACGAGGTGGCGAAGACCTCCCTCCCGCCGACGACACCGACGAGCGGCCGCGTGCACTGACGCATCTCCTCGTGCGATTCCCGGGGTGATGTCGTGGCGTGCCGGTACGGTCGAACGCAGATCCCACCGATGGAGCAGGGGTGAGCGTGGACGGGCACGGCCCGATAGATCGTGCGCTGCGACCGACGTTGGAGTCGTTGGTGCCCGGCGTGCGAGTGCAGGGTGTCGTCGGGGCGGCCGCGGTCGATGTCGTCAGCACGAAGTGGTTCGGCGGCAGCTACCTGCAGGTGACGTATCGCGAGCAGGACGGCCGCACGGGTCAGGCGATGCTGAGCCGATCCGACGAGCCGCGGCTGCGGCTGGACCACGCGGGCCGCACGCGCGCCATGGAGGCGGACCCGGAGCAGTGGCGGCTGGGCGCCGAGGCGCTGCGCATCCGGTACGCGGCACTGTTCGACCCGATGCTGGCGATCGCCACCAGCGACCTGCAGCCGCTGCCGCACCAGATCAGGGCGGTGTACGGCGACATGCTGCCGCGCACGCCGCTGCGGTTCCTGCTGGCCGACGACCCCGGTGCCGGCAAGACGATCATGTGCGGGCTGTACGTCAAGGAGCTCATGCTGCGCGGCGACCTGGCGCGATGCCTCGTCGTCGCGCCCGGGTCGCTCGTCGAGCAATGGCAGGACGAGCTCGCCGACAAGTTCGGGCTGCAGTTCGAGATCCTCACGCGATCGATGGTCGAGGCGACCGGCCCCGGGCAGAACGTCTTCGAGCAGCACCCCCTGCTCATCGCGCGCATGGACCAGCTGGCGCGGTCCGACGACCTGCGCGCCGAGCTCGAGACGAGCGACTGGGACCTCGTCGTCGTCGACGAGGCGCACCGGATGTCCGCGCACTACTTCGGCGCCGAGCTGCAGCAGACCCGGCGCTACCAGCTCGGCCAGCTGCTCGGACGCGTGACGCGGCACCTTCTGCTCATGACCGCGACACCGCACGCCGGCAAGCAGGAGGACTTCCAGCTTTTCCTCGCTCTCCTGGACGGCGACCGGTTCGAGGGGAAGTTCCGCGACGGCGTGCACGCGATCCGCGCCGACGACCTGATGCGTCGCATGGTCAAGGAAGACCTGCTGACGATGGAGGGCAAGCCGCTGTTCCCCGAGCGTCGCGCGACGACGCTGCCGTACACGCTCTCCGACGCCGAGAGCGAGCTGTACGAGGTCGTCACGTCCTACGTCCGGGAGGAGATGGGCCGTGCAGACCGGTTGGAGGAGGGCGACCGGCGCCGGAACAATGTCGGCTTCGCCCTGACGGTTCTCCAGCGGCGGCTCGCCTCCAGTCCCGAGGCGATCCTCCGGTCGCTCGAGCGTCGGCGCGAGCGGCTTCGCACGCGCCTGAGGGCCGAGTCCGGCCTGGTATCCGGCGACGAGCTGCCGCTGGCCGAACGACTCGCGCGCATGGTCGGGCGCGACGTCTCCAGGGTCGACGACGCGCTCGACGACCTCGCCGGGGACGAGGTCGAGGCGCTCGAGGACGAGGTCGTCGACGCGGCGACAGCGGCCCGGACACGCGCGGAGCTGGCGGCGGAGATCGCCGTGCTGGACGACCTCGTCGAGGTTGCGCGGCGGGTGCGCGTCTCCGGCACCGATCGCAAGTGGTCGGAGCTGCGGCAGATCCTCACCGACCACGCGCTGACGACCGACACGCACGGGCAGCACCGCAAGCTCATCGTCTTCACCGAGCATCGAGACACGCTCGAGTACCTGCGCGAGCAGATCGCGGCCCTGGTCGGCGACGAGCGGGCGGTCGTCACGATCCATGGCGGCGTCCACCGCGAGGACCGGCGCAAGGCGCAGGAGCTGTTCACGCAGGACCGCGACGTGCGCGTCCTCGTCGCCACCGACGCCGCCGGCGAGGGCCTCAACCTCCAGCGCGCGCACCTGATGGTCAACTACGACCTGCCGTGGAACCCGAACAAGATCGAGCAACGGTTCGGTCGCATCCACCGCATCGGGCAGACCGAGGTGTGCCACCTGTGGAACCTCGTCGCCGCCAACACCCGCGAGGGCGAGGTGTACCGCCGGCTCCTCGAGAAGGTCGAGGAGCAGCGGGCGGCGTACGGCGGCCGCGTGTTCGACGTGCTCGGGGATGCGTTCGAGGACCGGCCGCTGCGCGACCTGATGATCGAGGCGATCCGCTACGGCGACCGGCCCGAGGTGCGGGCCCACCTCGACACCGTCATCGACGCGTCGGCCGGTGCCGGGATCGAACGGCTCATCGCCGAGCGTGCACTCGATCGCGACCACGTACCCGAGGCCGCGGTCGACGAGATCCGCCGCCAGATGGAGGAGGCTCAGGCGCGCCGGCTCCAGCCGCACTACGTCCAGGCCTTCTTCGCCACCGCATTCGATCGGCTGGGCGGGTCGATGCGGCCGCGCGAGGCCGGACGGTTCGAGATCACGCACGTGCCGGTGACGATCCGCGACTTCGACCGGCAGGCCGGGACCGGTGCGACCGTGCTCACACGCTACGAGCGGGTGTGCTTCGAACGGGATCGGGCGCACCGCGTCGGCGGCGTCCCAGCTCAGCTCCTGGCGCCAGGCCACCCGCTGCTGGATGCGGTCGTGGAGCTCACGGTGACGGAGTGCGCGTCGGCGCTGCGCGAGGGGGCCGTGCTCGTCGACGCCAACGACCCCGGCGAGGTGCCGCGGCTGCTCGTCGCTCTCAACGAGCAGATCACCGACGGCCACTCCCGGACGGTGTCCAAGCGGTTCGCCTTCGTCGAGCTCGACCCGGCCGACGGCGTGCGTCCGGGTGGCCCGGCGCCGTACCTCGACTACCGCGGGCTCACGTCGGAGGAGAACCATCTCGTCCAGCCGCTCTTCGAGGAGGAGTGGTTGCGGCGGGGAGTCGAGGACACGGCCGTGGCGTGGGCCGTGGAGAACTCGTTGCGCTCGCACGCCGACGACGTGCGCCGCCGCGTCTCGGCACAGGTCGCGCGCGTCCGTCGGGAGGTCGAGGCGCGGCTGACCGCGGAGATCAACCGCTGGGACGCCGAGCACGCGCGTCTCCTCGACCTCGAAGCCGCCGGACGCCAGCTGCGGATGCGTCCCGAGACCGCGGAGCGACGCGCCAGGGACCTCGAGGGACGGCTCAGCAGACGCCTGGCCGAGCTGGATGCCGACGAGGCGCTCGTGGTGCTTCCGCCGATAGTCGCCGGCGCGGCGCTCGTCGTGCCGCGCGGCCTGCTGACGAAGCTCGCCGGAGAGAGCCCCGTGGACGTGGCGATGTTCGCGCGACAGACGGCGGCGGTCGAGCGGCGCGGGATGGACGCGGTGATGGCGGCCGAACGCGCACTCGGCGCCACGCCGGAGGAGATGCCTGTCAACAACCCCGGCTATGACATCCGCTCGATCCGCGCCGATGGCAGCGTGATGCACATCGAGGTCAAGGCACGAGTCCGTGACGCACAGACGTTCACCATCACGAAGAACGAGGTCGTGATGGCGAAGAACATGAGTGACGACTACCGCCTGGCACTCGTCTCGGTCGGCGACCGCGCCGAGGATGACCAGCTGCGCTACCTGACGCGGCCCTTCGACGACGCCGACACCGGCGACTTCTTGACGATCTCGTTCAACGAGTCCTGGTCGAAGGCGTGGGCCCGGGGTGGGAATCCCCGGTGAGCGACCGCCCACGCGACCCGGTGGAAGCGCGCCGTCTCCTCGAGATGGCGCAGGCCGTCGCGCAGGACGTGGGGACGCTCTCCCAGAACGGACAATGGGCACGGAACGAGGTCGTCCAGCGGTTCCATGACGTGCGCGAAGCCATGGTCTGGGACGAGCTCACGAAGATGCCCATCGATCGCGTCAGGCAGATCACTGGTGGTCGCCTACGGCTCGGGCCCCTCGAGGATCACGGCATCCGGTCAATCGCGGATGCACTCAGAGCGGGGGTCATGGCACTACTCGCAGTGCCCGGCGTCGGCGAGGCCACCGCACCGAAGGTTGTGGCTGCCGCGCAGCGAATCGCGGAAGAGGTTCGCGCGTCGATCCGGTTCCACATCGACCTGGACCCATCGAACGGCGGAGCGACGGCGCTGCTGATCGCGCTGTGGAGCTGGGGTCAGGTGCGCCGCGATGTTCAGCAGTTCGGAGCCACCAGCGCTCGTCTCGCCACGACCCTGACGGCTGCCTCGGCCGCCGCGGCACCGACGGCGATGAGCGGTGTGCGGCGGTTCTTCATGTCGTCGCGACGGAAGGTCGAGGCGGACGCTGCTTTCGACAACGTTGCGGCCTTGGTGGCCGAGGTCGACCGTCTCGCACTGCGCCCGGTGGTGGCGCGCGTCCGCGCCGCGGTGACGAACCCGCTGACGCCGCAGGCGGTGTGGGCGGACTTCGCGCGGCGCAGCGCGGACTACATGGGGCTGCTAGCCGGGCTCGTCGACCTCGGCGAAGACGTCGCGGCGGCCGAAGGCTTCCTTCCGGCCGAGATCGTCAAGCGGGTCAATGAGCAGCAGCTCGACGACTCCAGGCTTCGCCCCGACAAGAACCTCCGCGGCTACCAGGCCTTTGGTGCCAAGTTCGCACTTGTTCAGCGCCGGGTGATCATCGGCGACGAGATGGGCCTGGGGAAGACGATCCAGGCGATCGTCGCCATAGCGCACCTCGAAGCGCACGGCGCAACCCACATTCTCGTGGTGTGCCCGGCGAGCGTTGTCGTGAACTGGCAGAGAGAGATCACGGCATGGTCGGTGTCCAGGGTCATGGTGATGTATGGACCCGACCGGGATCGACTCGCACGACGCTGGAGGGACAACGGTGGGATCGGGGTCACGACGTTCGACTCGCTCGCAAGTCTGAGTTTCGTCGAGACCAAGCTCGACTTGCTGGTCGTCGATGAAGCCCACTTCGTCAAGAACCCGTCCACCCAGCGCACGCAGGGCGTCCGCCTCCTTGCTGGGCGCAGCGATCGGGTGCTGTTCCTCACCGGGACTCCGATGGAGAACAAGGTCGAGGAATTCCGTGCTCTCGTCGCGCACCTGAGGCCAGAGGTCGCGCTCGCCCTGAGCGACAGGGCGGGTGTCGCGGGCCCCGACCACTTCCGTCAGACAGTCGCGCCGGTGTATCTCCGCCGCAATCAGGTTGACGTCCTTGTCGAGCTTCCGCCCCTCGTTCAGGTCGATGAATGGGAGGAGTTCGGTGCGTACGACGGTGGCGAGTATCGGCGTGCGGTTGTGGCGGGGAACTTCATGGCGATGCGCCGCGCCGCCTTCGCGACTCGTCGAGCGGAGGACTCCGCGAAGTTGAGTCGGTTGCTCGAGATCGTCGACGAGGCTGTCGAGGACGGGCAGAAGGTCGTCGTGTTCACCTTCTTCCGCGACGTCGTCGACGCGGTCGTGTCCGCTCTCGGGGGTCGCGCTCACGGACCCATCACGGGCTCAACCGCGTCGGTCGCGCGCCAGCGGATCGTCGATGACTTCAGTGCGTCGCGCCGTCCCGGCGTGCTTGTGGCGCAGATCGGCGCGGGCGGAACCGGGCTCAACATCCAGGCGGCGAGCGTGGTCATCCTGTGCGAGCCGCAGATCAAGCCGTCGATCGAGGCGCAGGCGATTGCGCGGGTTCACCGCATGGGTCAGGTCCGGACCGTCCAGCCTGACTTGCACAGGTTGGGGCTTCGTTGGGGTGTTGCTGCTGGTCAGAGCTTCGGGCGGGGTGATTCTGGGGCACTAATCGGTAGCCTTGGCGGGTGTCGGGGTT
>JAJYSF010000053.1 GCA_021793715.1 Actinomycetes bacterium | reverse complement strand
GTCGTCCTCTTCACGGCCGGCGGAGTCGCGACTCCGTCGGACGCCGCGATGATGATGCAGCTCGGCGCCGACGGCGTGTTCGTCGGCAGCGGCATCTTCCGGTCGGGGGACCCGGCCGCGCGCGCGAAGGCGATCGTGAGGGCGACGACGTTCGCGGATGACCCGGCCGTCGTGGCCGAGGCGTCGCGCGGGCTCGGCGAGGCGATGGTCGGCATCAACGTGGCCGATATCCCCGCGCCCCACCGCCTTTCCGAGCGTGGCTGGTAGCGAGCGGATCAGCAGCGGTCGTCGCCGGACGATCGGCGTCCTCGCGCTGCAGGGGGATGTCGGGGAGCACGAACGCATCCTCGGCGTCCTCGGCGCGCGCACGACTCGGGTGCGTCGGCCGGAGGACCTCGCCCGCATCGACGGCCTCGTGCTCCCCGGCGGCGAGTCGACGACGATCGACCGACTCGCCCGCGCGTTCGGCGTGCGCGACACACTGGTGGCGCGGATCCGGGACGGCCTGCCGGTCTTCGCCACGTGCGCCGGCATGATTCTGCTCGCCGATCGGATCCTCGGCGGGATCCGCGATCAGCAGACGTTCGGCGGGCTCGATGTCACCGTCCGGCGCAATGCGTTCGGCCGTCAGAATCAGTCGTTCGAGACCGAGCTGTCGGTCCGCGTGCTGGGCGAGCCTCCCGTTCGGGCTGTCTTCATCCGCGCGCCTGTCGTCGAGGATCCCGGCCGTGCGACGCCGCTCGCGGCGCTTGACGACGGCAGGATCGTCGCGGTCGAGCAGGGAGCGCTGCTCGCGACCGCGTTCCACCCGGAGCAGACGGGGGAGACGCGCTTTCACGAGCGCTTCCTCGCCGCGACCTGAGCGCCGAGGGCGGGCGGAGCGCGTCAGCGTACGCGGAGCGCCTCGAACTCCATCCGCGGGTGTGCGAAGTGCTCCTGCGCCTCGACGAGGTGCAGCTCCTTCGAGCCCGCGGCGTGCGTGATCTCGAGCAGGCCGTAAACCGACGACGCCGTCCGCGCGAGAGCGTCGGCGGCGTCGTGCGTGCGTGCGTAGTGGCTCGTGAACAGCGCGGCGGTGACGTCACCGGATCCGTTCGCCTTCAGCGGCAGGTACGGCGTCTGCACGATCCACGCGCCGCTGTCATCGATCGCCATCATCTCGATGGTGTTGTCGGGACGATCTGGGCGCTCAACGCTCGTGACGAGGATCGTGGCCGGGCCCATCGCGCGCGCGGCGTCCGCTGACGCGAGCGTCGAGGCGATCGTGTCGGGCGAGGTGCCGGTGAGGTAGCCGAGCTCGAACTGGTTCGGCGTGATGATGTCGGCGACCGGAACGACCTTGTCACGGAGCAGGTCGGGGATGGCGGGGGCGACGAAGCATCCCGATTTCGCGTTGCCCATGACAGGGTCGCACGCGTACAGCGCGTCAGGACGGCGCGCCTTCACACGCGCAACGGCGTCGATGATCACATCGGCGATGCCCTCGGAGCCCTGGTAACCGCTCAAGACGGCGTCGAGCTCGTCGAAGCCGCCGCGCTCCTCGACGCCCGTGATCACGTCGGCGACGTCAGACGGAGCCATGACGGGCCCGCGCCAGGCGCCGTATCCCGTGTGGTTCGAGAAGTTCACGGTGTACACGGGCAGGACCTCGACGCCGATGCGCTGCATGGGGAAGACGGCCGCGGAGTTGCCGGCGTGCCCGTATGCGACGGCGGATTGGATGGAGAGGATCTGCATGGGTTCGATCATGCCACTATAGGAACGTGGATAAGCGCGTGGCATGGATCCTGGGACTGAGCGCCATCGTGATCATCGCGGCGGCCATCACCGCCGTGGTGGTGCTGTCGCAGGGGGGAGACGACGGCGACGAACCCGCATCGAATCCGACGCCGAGCGCATCCGAGACCGCGACGCCGTCGCCGACGCCGGAGGGACCAGCCGCGAACGCGGGGGAGTTCGACGCGGAGGACTATCCCGTCGCGAACGTGTTCGGGATACACCCGGACCTGCCGGTCGATGACGCGCCGGACGAGAAGACGCTCGGCCTGTCGGCCGCCCCTGCGTCCGGTGACGGCGCCCCCGTGTTCGCGGACCCCGAGGACGATGAGCCCGTCGCGTGGCTCTCGCAGGAAGAGCGCTACGGCGGCACGGTCGTTCCCGTGGTGGAGCAGCACGACGCGTGGGTTCGGGTGCTGCTCGTGGGGCGTCAGGCGCTGCCCGGCCAGGGTGATGCGAGTCAGCTGACGGGATGGTTGCGCACTGCCGACGTGGAGATCGATGAGAATGAGATGAGCGTCGAAGTCGATCTGTCGGCGCAGACGATCGAGGTCGTCGACGGCACCGGATCTGACGCGGAGCGCGAGACGATCGCGACGGAGTTCGCGTGGGGCGCTGCGGCGACGCCGACCCCGACGGGACGCTCCTTCGTGATGCTCACCGAGGTCACGTCGCTCGACTACGCCCGTGGCCATCCGATCGTTTATCTCTCCGAGCAGTCGCAGACGCTCGCCGGCTTCGACGGCCAGGACGTCGCGGTGACGGCGTTCCATTATCACGACGTGCGCGCCGGCTCGATCTCGAACGGCTGCCTCCGCGTGGACGAGGCCGCGATCACCCGGCTCGCGGAGCTTCCGGCCGGTACTCCGATCTACATCTCCTGAGGGGCGCGGCCGCGCGACGACGTCGAGCTGGCGCCCGCCTGCCCCTAAAATGGATCCGACAAGCGAGGAGGCGTATGGCCGGGCATTCTAAGTGGGCGACCACGAAGCACAAGAAGGCAGCGATCGACGCGAAGCGCGCCAAGGCGTTCGCGAAGCTGACGAAGAACATCGAGGTCGCGGCGCGCATGGGCGGCCCCGATCTCCAGGGCAATCCCACGCTGTACGACGCGGTGCAGAAGGCCAAGAAGACCTCGGTGCCGAATGACAACATCGACCGTGCGATCAAGCGCGGCGCGGGTATCGGCGGCGACGCCGTCGAGTACACGACGATCATGTACGAGGCCTACGGCCACGGCGGCACCGCGATGCTCATTGAGTGCCTGACGGACAACAAGAACCGCGCGGCGGCCGACGTCCGCACGGCCGTCACCCGCAACGGCGGCAACATGGCTGACCCCGGCAGCGTCTCGTTCAACTTCGAGCGCAAAGGCGTCATCGTCGCGTCGGGTGAGGGATCGACCGAGGACGACGTGATGATGGTTGCCCTCGAGGCCGGCGCGGAGGAGATCGATCCGCACCCCGACGGATACGAGATCATCACCGACGCTAGTGACATGGTGGCCGTGCGTCAGGCTCTGCAGGCGAACGACATCGACTACGAGTCGGCCGACGCGGAGTTCGTTCCGAACGTGAAGGTCCCGCTCGACGCGGAGGCAGCGCGGAAGCTGTTCAAGCTGATCGACGCGCTTGAAGATCTCGACGACGTGCAGAACGTGTTCACGAATCTCGACCTGACCGCCGAAGTTCAGGCCGAGCTCGAAGCCGACGAAGACTAGGCCCGTGCCTCCCACACCGGGCCCGCAGGGCGATTAGCGTGGGAGTCATGACGCGCGTGCTCGGCATCGACCCCGGACTGACCCGGTGCGGCGTCGGTGTCGTCGACGTCGCCGCCGACCGCACCGCGACGCTCGTGCACGTCGATGTCGTGGGCTCCCCGGCCGACGCGGATCCCGGAGTGCGGCTGGCGACGATCGCGCGCGGCCTCCGCGCGGTGTTGGACGAGCATCAGCCCGAGGCGGTCGCGGTCGAGCGCGTCTTCGCGCAGCACAACGTCGCATCGGTGATGGGCACCGCCCAGGCGAGCGGCGTCGCGCTGATGCTCGCGGCGGAGCGCGGAATCGTCACCGCGACGCACACACCGAGCGAGGTGAAGGCCGCGATCACGGGGTACGGATCCGCCGACAAGGCACAGGTTCAGCACATGGTCGCGCGTGTCCTGCGTCTGGCGGAGCTGCCGCGGCCGGCCGACGCGGCCGACGCTCTCGCGATCGCACTCTGCCACGCGTGGCGCGCCGGACCGCGCGCGGCGGGGTCGAGCGGCACGCAGACGCCAGCGCAGAAGGCGTGGGCTGACGCGGAGCGTCGTTCGCGTGTCGCTCGAACATACGTACGACCGCGCAGATAGGCTGGGGCGATGATCTCGTCGCTTCACGGAACGGTGCTTCACGCCGCAGCAGAGAGCGTCATCGTCGAGGTCTCGGGGGTCGGCTTCTCCGTCGCCGTCCCGCCGGATGTGGCTCGCACGGCGCGCGAGGGCGAGCAGCTCCGCCTGCACACGCATCTGATCGTGCGCGACGACGCGCTTTCGCTCGTCGGCTTCGCGGAACGCGACGAGCTCGAGGTGTTCGGCGTCCTGCTCGGCGTGAGCGGAGTCGGTCCGAAGTCGGCGCTCGGCATCCTGTCGAACCTCACGATCGATCAGATCGCACAGGCTGTCGACGCCGAGGACGACAAGCCGTTCCGCAAGGTCTCGGGCATCGGTCCGAAGACCGCCAAGCTCATCGTCGTGCAGCTCCACGGGCGTCTCGCCGCGCCCACGGCACCCGCACCCGCCTCCGGGGCTGCCCCATCGTCGGTCGCGAGCCAGGTGATCGCGGCTGTGACCGGCCTCGGATGGCCGGAACGCGTCGCTGCCGACGCCGTCGAGCGCGCCGTCGAGACCGCGAGTGAGACCGATCGCGTCTCGATGCAGGCGCTCCTGCGCCTGACGCTCGCGGCGCTCGGGCCGGCGAAGAAGGACGTGCCGCGTGTCTGATGGCATCGTCTCGCCCGAGCCGGAAGACGACACGGAGCTCGCGGTCGAGGGCGCGCTTCGGCCGCAGAGCCTGCAGGAGTTCGTCGGGCAGCACAAGGTGCGGGGCCAGCTGCAGCTGCTGCTCGACGCCGCACGGATACAGGACCGCCCCGCGGATCACATCCTGATGGCGGGTCCGCCCGGACTCGGCAAGACGACCCTCGCGATGATCGTCGCCCACGAGTCCGGTCGGCCGCTGCGCATGTCGAACGGCCCCGCGATCCAGCACGCGGGAGACCTCGCGGCGCTGCTGTCGAGCCTCACTCCGGGCGAAGTGCTGTTCATCGACGAGATCCACCGCATGGCGCGGTCGGCGGAGGAGATGCTGTACCTGGCGATGGAGGACTTCCGTATCGACATCATGGTCGGCAAGGGAGCCGGCGCGACGAGCATCCCGCTGGATCTCGCGCCGTTCACGCTCGTCGGCGCGACGACGAGATCCGGCCTCTTGCCGAACCCGCTCCGCGACCGGTTCGGGTTCACCGCGCACCTCGAGTTCTACGAGTCCCAGGAGCTCGAGCTCGTCGTGAAGCGCTCGGCCGGGGTGCTCGGAATCGGGCTCGATGCGGCGCAGGGGTCCGAGATCGCCCGACGCTCGCGCGGCACGCCGCGGATCGCGAATCGACTGCTCCGGCGCGTACGTGACTGGTCGGTTGTCCACGGCGACCACGAGGTGACGCTCGCGGGCGTGCGCGCTGCCCTGGAGCTCTACGACGTCGACGAGATCGGCCTCGACCGACTCGACCGGGCGGTGCTCGACGCGCTGGTGCGCCGATTCCGCGGCGGCCCGGTCGGACTGTCGACGCTCGCCGTCGCTGTCGGCGAGGAAGCGGACACGGTCGAGAGTGTGGTGGAGCCGTACCTGGTGCGGATCGGCTTCATGGGGCGCACGCCGCGCGGACGGGTCGCAACGCCGACGGCGTACGAACACCTCGGCCTACCGGCCGAGACGGGACTCGTGTGAGCGCCGGTCGCCCCCGCGTGCCTCGCTGATCCGGCATCGCCGGATGCCCTATAATCGTCGGGATGTGCCGGGATACCCGGTGCGCGGGCGTCGTGCGCGATCCCCTCTTGTCCCGAACCGCGAAAGGCCCTCCTTCTCTATGTCCCCGGATATCCTCCTTCTCGTCCTCGCCGGTGCGCTTCTGATCTTCATGTTCTGGAGCTCGTCTCGGCGTCGCAAGAAGATGCAGGCCGAGGAACAGGCGCGCCAGCAGTCGCTCATGCCCGGCACCCCGGTGATGACGCGCGCCGGTCTCTACGGCACGCTCGTCGCGTTCGACGCGGAAGATCTCACGAAGCGCGCGGTCGTCGCGATCGCCCCGGGCGTCGAGGTCGAGGTGCACGCGCAGACGGTGTCGGTCGACCAGGAGACGCTGAACGCGGAGCAGGCGGACGAGGATGCTGACGAGGACCAGTACGACGACGAGTATGACGAGGACGTCGTCGACGACGACGCAGACTCGGAGGGCACGGACCCGGACGTCGTCCTCGACGAGCAGGATGGAGCGGTTGTCGCGGACGAAGCGGACGAGGGCGCGGCATCGCCGAACGAAGACGACGGCGACGATCAGG